>DASUMD010000149.1:0-8713 GCA_036277875.1 Nitrososphaeraceae archaeon | reverse complement strand
ACGTACTTTTCAGAGGAACTAACGCAAGTGTCATTGATCCTTTTTCAGATATAGTAAAAAGGTCCAAATTAGTCAAAATATCTCCATTAATTACAAAAAAGCCAGAATCCGTATTTCCATTCTGAATAATGTGGTTTTTCGCATTCTTTAGAGCACCGCCTGTTCCCAGTGGTACGTTCTCTTCGATATAACTGATATTAACTCCAAATTTTTTGCCATCATCTAGATGATGCTTTATTTTTTCTTTAAGATGTCCTACTAGTACTATAATATCAGATATCCCACATTTTTTTAGCCAGTTTACCTGCAACTCTATAATTGGAATATTATTAATTTGGATCATGGGTTTTGGCCTGTCAGACGTTAATGGCCTCAGTCTTTTTCCCAAACCGCCAGCAAGTATAACTGTTATCACTTAATCCTCACTTGCACAAATATTCTATATAAAAGTCATCCCAAATTTAATAGCTGTTGTACACTCTATTCTCGAGAATAGATGTATACACCATCAAGAAAAACTCTCTGATCCTTGTTCTTAACTCTTGTTGATAACTCTATGTTGGCAGCTGTTTGAGAAACATGCTCAAGGTGGGGCCCCGAGATCACCACATCATCGCCTTCTATCGCTACCTTTGTAGATTCTCCTACAATCTTTGATATTCTGGCTTTTCTCTCACCGAAAAAGTTCTCTACATACACTTTGCCGTCTTTGACCTTGACGGTTATTGGAAAATGTGCGAACACTACTTTCATTTTATATTTGTAGCCATTCTGAACACCTTTTATCATGTTGTTAATTATGCTTTGTGCGGTTTTTGAAATTGCAAAATCCTTCCTTCTGGTACCATAAGGTCGAATTTTTACAATATTGTTTTCAATTGTCAAGTTAGCCGGAAGTTTTGTAAAATCCTTCTTAATTGTACCCAGTTTACCCTTAACTGAAATAATTCTATCTTCCAAGGCTACTGAAATGCCTTCTGGTATTTCCAATGTTGAATCATGTTCATTAGTAGACATATCCGACCAATACTCCTCCTATTCCCATTTCTTGAGCCTCATGATGTGTCATGACACCCTTGCTTGTTGAAACTATTAAAATGCCCATATTATACGCAGGTAAAAATTGTCTCTCCCAATTCAGGTATTGGTTTTTTCTAACACTGAATTTTGGAGTTACTATTCCGCATTTGTTTATTTTTGCTAAAAGTTGAATCTTAAATTTGCCAGCCCTAGAATCATCTATCTGTTCAAATTCCCCTATATATCGATGTTTTTGCATTACTCGCAGAACTTCACTAGAAAATCGTGATGATGGACTTACGATGCATTCTTTTTTTCTTCTAACTTCGTTATTGTACAAAGTGGTAAAAAGGTTTGACAGTATGTTTAATGCAGGCAACTCATTCACTCATTTTTCTATTCATATTTCTTAAAGCCTAATTTTATTGCTACTTCTCTGAAGCATTGTCTACATAGCATAATATTGTAAGCTTGAATTAACCCAGAATAGCAACCACATCGCTTGCACCATCTGGTGCCCTTTCCATGGACACGTTGTCTTCTACCTGTGACATCATATTCTCTTGGTTTTGGCACTAGATCATCTCAACTCCTAGATTCTTGAAAAATTCAATGGCCTCATCTTTTGAAATTCTATGTTTCCTTCCCATTTTTCTTGCATTACTCTTGTTAATTATTCTGTAACCGGGTCTTGACAACGATATGCAGACATTCATTCCAAATATTCCAATATCTGGATTATATTTTGCTCCCGGAATATCAATATGTTCTCGTATTCCTAAAGAAATATTTCCATAGTTATCAAATGATGATTTTTTCAATTGGTTATCCTTTGATTGTATTACTCTCTTGACAAATTCTATTGCCTCAGTATTTCTGAGTGTAACTTTAGCACCAATTGGTTCCCCTTTATGGATACCAAAATCCCTTACATTATTTTTTGCTCCACATTGAGTAGGTTTTCTAGAGGTTAATTCTCCTAGCGCATTCTTGGCCCTCTCTAAAGGCTCACCAGATTTTCCTACACCAATATTAATTACAACTTTTTCCAAGCTGATTTGTTTCATATTATTTACTGTACTCATATTACTTGCTTACCTGAATTAATGAAGTGTCAGTCCCAATTGCCATGACAATGTCTATCGGTAATTCTACAGTTTTGTCACCCATTGAGACTAAAATGCGTTTAGGAAGAGAAAATGATCCCGATTTAATTTCTTCCACCTTTCCAATATTACCGGCGTTTTCGCCTCTAGTTACAATAACACTGCATCCTTCCTTTAGCTGTACGTGATTTTTGATACCAAATTTAGGTAATTCGATCAAACATGTATCATTTACATTATAAGATTCTTCACTTAGAAATGTTCTGCCGTCATGAAGACAATATTGATATACATTTTTCTTTGAACTAATTTTAGATTTGATTTTTTCCAACTTTAGATTTTTTTCATTTGCACTTATTTTAATAGGTAATAGTGGGTGTCCATTTGAAGGTACAAATCTGTAAAATTCATTTGAAGGTTTTATTTCAACGGTATCCATCAAACCAATCGGAAAGTTTGGATGATGAATCATTTTGCCATCGACGCTAATTAATCCGTTATTTAAGGACCTTTTTACTTCTCGAATATCTGAGCAAACATGTAAAAGATCACGCAATACCACACCTATAGGATAGGAAAATTTTCTAGTATGTGGTCCAGGCATTGTGTTGAGAATAAACCTTGCAGCTTTTCTATTGATTTGCCAGAAACGCGGGGCAAGTTGTCTTTTTAGTCTCTTATCTCCTCCTTTTTTAGCCATGATTATAATTCTTCTCCAACCAATTCCTTCTTAACAGCTGATTTTTTCGTACCCTTCCCTTTTTTTATGTTTGTGTTCTTATCTTTTGATTTCGTGGTACCCTTCATTCGATAATCGTCATCCGTCTTGAGAGAAATGATCTGAACATTTGAAGCATGAACCTGTACTTTCACATTACCTCCACGTATTTTTTCTCTCTGGACACCTTCGATAGAGAGCGTAGATTTTTCAGTATTCACCTTCTCTACCTTCCCTTCTATCCCAACATATTCTCCTCTTAATATTCTAACAGTGTCACCCTTAATGACTCTCATGCTTCGCTTTCTGTGTTGTTCCCTTAAGTTTTCAGACAGGTTGGCTCCCAAAAATTTATCCCTTTTATGTTTTGAAATCAGTTTATAGAACATTATCATTTCCTCATATTATCAATGATGCCAAATTTGCTATTCTCGGCCACTTTTCTGCGGCTTCGGCAGCTACCGGTCCTTTTATATCAGTTCCTTTTATTTCCCCTTCAGGTGTAACCAACACCGCTGCGTTGTCTTCAAATGATAATCGGACACCACTTAATCTCCTGATGGGATATTTTTGTCTGATAATTACAGCTCCAAACATTTGTTTTCGCAGCTCTGCATTTCCTTTCTTTACAGTTACATTTACAAAATCCCCTACTGCGGCAGCTGGCATCCTTGAATGTCTACCTTTGATACGTGTTACTTGAGCAATTCTTAATATTTTTGCACCCGTGTTGTCAGCACAAACCAGATTTGCAGTTATAGGTAATGCCCTTGTGATATATGGTTTAAATTCCTCTACTCCTTTTGCAGAGACTGCTCGACTTTTAGACGCCACTCTTTATTACCTCCACAGTTACAAATGATACTGTTTTTGATATCGGTTTACATTCTGCAATCTTTACTCCGTCACCTTCTTTAACATCCATACATGAAGGAAGAAATGCGTGGACCTTTGAACTACTTCTCTCGTACCTTTTGTATTTTCTCACCAGTCTGGGGTACTCACGAGATACTACTATCATTTTATGTGCCTTTGAGCTTACAGTGATCCCTGTCAATATTCTTCCTCTTATTGAAAGTTTACCATGAAAGGGACATAGTTCATCATCGCAAGTTCTTTTTGGCTGTGAAACTGTTACTCCAATATTTCTTGTCATTCTCTATCACCCATCATTTCAGTAAACGATCTTCGGGCCTACCTATTATCATAGAACCATTCATTAAACAAATCTCATCTTTAAAAATCAGTTCTAATCTATTAATTGATTGTTTAGGTATAACATATGTTTTCAAATTATTGGCAAGTGAAATTGTATTTTTAGTTTCAAAAACAATTTTACCATTAATCTTTCTTTGACAGCTAATCGGTCCGTACTCTATCTGTGCATTACGTCCTATGAATTCATATTTCAGCATGTAATCCTTAAACGTCATTTTGCTACCTCCCGTTCCTTCAAAATTGAAAGTATTCGAGCAATATCTCTTCTCTTCCATTTCATATTTCCAGTTTCCTTCTTAAGAGTGCCCTTTGAATTCTCAATTCTCAATTTCAACAGATCCGCTCTAATTTCAGACAATTTTGATTCTAAATCAACGTCATTAAATTCTCTTAACGTTTTTAATTTAAGTCTAGCCATTACGTTTCACTTTTATTCACGGCTATTTCCTTAACTTCACTATTAATAATATCTTTACTCTCTGCCTTTATCTCTGAATCATTTGGAAGTTTCTCCTCATTGGTTTGACTCTTGTCTTCACTTTCGCTCTCCTTTTGACTCTCACCTTCACTCTCGCTTGGAATTTCAGTTTCATCCTTGGGTTGAGATTCAGCGATCAAATCAAAATCACGATGAATTTCTTCTTTTAATGAAATCTTCAGTTTTATTCCTACTAGACCCATTTTTGTTAACAAGCTATTTGTGCTACTTCTTACCACTTCCTCAGCAACCTTTCCGCTCTTAGGAATGATTCCTGCTGTATGTTTTTCGAAATGAGCCCGTTCACCTCTAAGCTTACCAGAAATTGTAATCTCTACTCCCAGGGCTCCAGCGCCCATGATAGTATTTATTGTCCATAATGATGCCCTTCTAAATGCTGTTCCCCTCTCAATAAGTTGTGCAATTCTATTTGCCATAATGTGCGGATTTAATTCAGGTTTTGTAACCTCGGTGACAGAAACCTGTGCATTTTCCAGGTTGAAATTCTGTTCTAATCTAGCTGTCAAATCTCTAATTCCACTTCCTTTTCTTCCAATAACAAGACCTGGTCTAATAACAAAAAGTGTTATTTTAGTCCCTATAGGAGTTTTTTGAACTTCTGCTCCTCCATATCCAGCTTCGGTTAAAGAAGAACTCAAATATTCGTTGAGTTCCATGTTTCTGAAATTATTCTTCATTACGTTTTTTATTGCACTCAATATACTTTACCCTCTCTGGCCACAATCTCTACATGTGTCAATGTGTCAACTTTAGGACTTGACCTTCCCATAGCTCTGGGAATAAATCGCTTAAGTTTAGTCCCCTTATGGATAACGCAAGACACTATTTCTAACCTATCAAGGTCCATACCCTTGTATTCTGCATTTGATTCTAAATTATCTAAAAGTCGTAAAAATTCTTCAGAAGCCTTCTTTGGAAACCTTCCAGAAAAAAAACCATCACTAATATTTGACCTGTGAGCCACTTCATTATGATATCTTCTATAAGGGATCGCAACTTTTTTTTCGATAGCTTGATCTAAAACGTTTCTTGCTCTTTCAATCGACAGTCCCTTTATCGCTAGAGCAATTTCTCTGGCATGTTTGTGTGAAATGTCGGTTTCTCTTAAGGAGGCTCTGACATGTTTGTTCTTATCAAATTGTGAAAAAGAGTAAGAATATGTTGGCATCTAAATCACTTCAAAGGCACATATAGACTTGATCTGGAAGCTCCCACTCCAGGCGCACCGTGCTGAACTCTTTTGTTTGTAATAGCATACTCACCCAAATAATGTCCAATCATCTCCGGTTTTATAGTAATTGGAGTAAACTCCTTGCCGTTATGAATGTTGATAGTTATGTCTACCATGTCTGGAAGAATTATCATATCTCTAACATGAGTTCGTATAGCTTCATTGGAAGTACCTTCCCTGACGCTTTTAATACGCTCACGTAATTTTCTCTTTTGGTCATCCATGTATTTTCCAACTCTTTTATCCAATGACCGCCTTTGTCTAGCATTTAACAAAGGAAGAAGGGCTTCTATGGATAAATTCTTTAATTGTTCAACGTTATAACCTCTAAATCTAAACTCACGAACCAACTAACATAATCAGCTCCAAAATACTCCTTTTAAATTTAACTAGATAAATCAACTTAGACCAAACCTAATTTTGTAGCTAGTTGGCGCGCTTCGTCATCTTTGGTAAATTTAACAATTGCTTTTTTTCCTTGAATTGTCCTGAAGATATTAACCTCTTTGACATTACTTTCATACATTGTCTTAATCGCTTCGTTTACATCTTTTTTACTTGCACTGTCTGCGACAATAAAAGTTAACTTATTTTCCTTTTCTATGAGATTGAAAGTCTTCTCTGTAATATAAGGCCGTAATATGATTGAATGAATATTATCTTCTGATTCTTTGCTCATTATTCTGTCACCATACTCTGTACTCTTGACCAAACTGTATTTATTTTATTCATAGAATCAATTGCATTTTTTGTGTAGATAGTTAACCTAACAGGTTTTGTTCCAGGTACTAGGTCCATGATACTGAGGTTTTCTATTGAGACAACATTAACACCAGGCAACGATTTTTTTAATTTAGTTATTGGAGAGTCTTTTGATACAACTATTAGACAACTCAAAGCAGAGTGTTTCTTTCTTCCACGTCGTCGGGATTTTCCCGATGGTATCCTTACTATATTTGTTGATCTCTTAAGATCTTCTTCTAGCCCTAATGAGAGTAATGTTTTTCTTAATTCTGAAGTCCTTGTCATTTTCTCTAAATCATTTGAAACCACAATTGGAAATTCAGAGATTTTTCCGACATTGTGGCCCCTATTTTCAATTATATCTTTATTAGACGTTGCTGCAATTGCTGAACAGAAACCTAACTGTTTTTCCTTCTTGTTTATTTTTTTGTGATTTTTCTTCCACGAAACTGGGGGATGAGCTAACCTTCCAGCTCTGACGCTTGCAACACCCGCAGCCTGACCAGCACGTTGAAACCCTTCACCTCTTGCTCTTGCTATTCTAGCTATTCCCAAGCCAGTATTACGAGATTCTGCACTTACCATCTCTCCTGCTGCAGGATACCTTCCCTGGGGCTGGAACTTGTTTGAAAGTACATTAACGTACACTTTTTTTATAATCTCTGGTCGATAAGGTGTATTAAAAACAGATGGTAGTTCCAAGGATTTAACTTCCTTTCCTCGAAGATCTTTAAGTGCAACTTTCATTTCACCAATACCTCCAAAACCTTTGGTTCGACTACTTTCTTACTAACAGATCTAATCGGAAAACGCATCTTGACTAATCTTTTAGGAACTCCAGGCACAGAACCTTTCACAATTATGTAGTCATTTTTAACCATGCCATAGTGTTCAAATCCGCCCTTTGGATTAATCTTGATATCATTATCTTTTTCAGAATTCGATATAATCAAAATTCTCTTGTTATATTCAGTTCTTTGATGAAATCCTCTCTGGCCTTGTCTCGGGACAGTATAAGTAACAACTGCAGGAGAAATTGGCCCCAAAGTTCCAAGTGCTCTAACACTTTTTCTTGATTTATGCTGTTTTCGCTTTACTCCGAATCTAGTAATGGGACCTTCAACTCCCTTTCCTCGCGTTATGGATGAAATGTCAATAAACTGTCCTGTTTCAAAGACTTCTTTTATGTTTACCTGTTTTCCAAAATTGTTAACAACATAATCAATTTTTGATTTTGTATCCTTTCCGCCGATGGCTATTTCCCAAACGAACGGTTTCTTTTGAGATAGAGAAGCACTAGTCGGATAAGATGACACAATTGCAACTACATGTTTAATTTTATCAACATGAGCACTGATTTCTTCTAATTTACCTTCCTTAAAATTAAACGATGCCTTTTTTGAGAGATACTTGTCACTATCTTTTGCAAAAGCGTCAAAAATTACGCTTTTTCCATATGTTGTTTCTGCGTATGCTCTTATTCCAATTATTTTCAATGGAGGAGTAGCAATTAGAGTAGATGAATTCATGATATTTTTGCCATAGTTTGGAGTTTTTTCCCTATCGTCGACAGATAATACATTTAAATTTGTAACTTTATACCCAGCAAAACCTAATAATGATGATTTCTCCAAATTAGGAACCGCCCAGGTTCTAATCCTAGTTTCGAGACTTCGTGCACGCACTCTCGGGTAGAATGCCATACTTCCACGTCTAGGTGCACTATATTTTCTGTGACCCATGATTAATCCGTTTTTTGCGATCCCATTAATAAATTAATAACTTTAACACAGCAAGCAAATTATGATAAGCATGCCATCTCGATTTCAATAATGATGATATGAAGTCGAATCAAGCGTGTAAGTAATTATTGATTATGGATAGCGTACCCAAAATCGCCTCTTCAAACCTTACCGTTTGAGTACCTTGCATAGGAAACATGTTCATGAGATTGTTATTGGACGAAATTTTCTTGTTTTCACATTCCAGTATTTTTCTCAATCCAAATTTGGGGCCACCGAAGACAACAAGAAGGTTCTTTGACGCTTTTATTTTGCTCATAAGATCATTTACATGTTTTGTAAATTGCGAACCCTCCACCGAAGTCATTAAGACCTCGCTTTCAGTACTCTCTAGCAATGCTGATAAAGAATCTGCAAACTGGACGTCATACCCCC
>DASUMD010000148.1:0-7630 GCA_036277875.1 Nitrososphaeraceae archaeon | reverse complement strand
TAATTTGCATGTGATTATGTGATTAGTAAAGTATTTGCAAAATTCAGGATTCATGAATTTGTTAGTTTCATCTAACACTTATAGAATTAGAATTCTATTTTTTATCCTTTTTATCAATGGGAAGTGTAAAAGTAAATGTCGCTCCCTTGCCATCTTTATTGTTATACGCCCATATTTTTCCATCGTGACTATCCACAATACTTTTTGAAATATACAGACCCAATCCAGTTCCAGACATAGACCTTGTTGCGAATTTATCAAACAATCTTGGTAACATTTCTGAATTAATTCCTGTGCCAGTGTCCTTTATTTCTACTACCGTGGACTCTCTATCCGATTCGTCAATTTCCCCATTGGTATCAACCTGGGCTCTATAAGCTGTTATCGAGATGGTCCCATTTTGGGTAAAGTTAATTGCATTTGATAATAGATTGTCAATAACCTGTTGTAATCTTGCCTCATCTGCATACACTGTAGCAGGGATGTTCTTTTTGAAGTCAAAAATTATCTGTACCTCTTTGTTCAACGCTTCTTTTTGATGATCTTCGATTACCTGCTTTATTGTTTGGTTTAAATCAAAATAAGATTTGGATAATTGGAGATTCTTTCCCTCAATTCTAGATACATCAAGAACGTCTTCTGTTAACTTTTGCAATCTTTTTGCATTTCTAATTATTTTGTCGAAGTACTGATCAAAATTCTTAAGATTTGCGTGAATTATCTCTGAATAACCCAAGACTGATTGGATTGGGGTTCTAAACTCGTGCGCGGCAATGTCTATGAATTCTTTTTGAAGTTTATCATGGTATGTCAATTTCTTGGTTGTTTCTTGTAATTCCTTTGTTTGTATATACACAACCTTCCGTAATCCCTTGTTCCAATATGTAATCACAAAAAAAATTCCTATAGCACTTGAGATAATAATTATCATGGCCAGGATAGCAAAATTTCTCTGCTGTTCGACAAGGTCATCTAGCGAGGATGCTAAAGTGTGAGGTAAAATTAAAACAAGAGTAAAATAGTGTATGCCATTTGATATGACTGGAGAATACGATGCTGTAACGTCTTTCCCATCCAATATTACATCAGTAATACCAACCCTTGGGTTTAGTACGGCAGATCTAAATACATTTATTATGTTTTTTTCGCGATTATTATCATTAACTGATCTTCCTATTGAAGTGTCAAATTTTTTGTCAAATATATTAGCACCGACTAATTTGGGTATACCTGTCAGAATCATCATGCCGCTTGAGTCAACAACGGATAGGTTTGCTGAAGATAAAGGAGATATCTGGCCCTGCAGAAAATTATCTAGAGTTTCGGAGCTAATGCCGGCTAAAACAGCACCCTTAAATTCATTGGTCTTGTTTTGCGTTATAGTCTTATTCTGAGTATCAATTATTGGATAGAGAATTAGTATTCCAGACTGGCCATCTGTCAATTTAATTTTATTACTATATGATGGAACTTGGGTATCCTTAATTTTTTCAAAGTAAGCCTGAGCTGCTGTTGAAAATACTTTAAATTTCTCATCCACAGTATCACTTAAATTTGGACTGGACCAAATACTCGTTCCATTCCTGTCTACCCAGCTGTAAAAATCTACAATACTAGATGTTGTTTTTTGAGCAGTATTCAACAAAATTTTGCCTAACTCTACACGTTGGTCAACTAATTCATGTGATGAAGAAAGAATTTCGAGATTTATGGTTACCAAGTCAAGCTTATTCTTAAGAATATGAGTAAGATCGGAAACCTTGACCAAAGTAGTACTCTGAATTTGTTCCACAGCAATATGCTGTACATCAGATGAGTTTCGCATAAAATACTGATAAGCAAGAATGGAAAATAATATGGCAGCTGCTACAATGGCAGAAATCATGATTGTAACCTTTCTTTCCAACAGTCTTTGAGACAATTAAAAGGTAGATAGACGCGGCAGCTTAAATATATTATACAAGTCAGTTTTGAGAGAGTTGGCCACGAGATATAAGTCTTTTATACAATTCGAATCAATTAACAATATGGTTAGATGTGTGTTATGTGAAAGAGAAATTTATGATCCCACAGATTGTATCATTTATAATGGTTATAGATTTGATCGAGTAACATGTCTAAACATTTTCAAGAAGCTGAGTTTCATTTATGGAGAGATATTTATTGATATTATCAAGTCATAGTGTATGAAGATTTAACTTCCTTCAATTAAGTGTTCTTTTTGTTCTTTTTAATAAGTCCAAACTGTAGATGATGATTACAAATTGAAAATATTCAATATCGTTACCAATACTGCATACGATGAATATTACTTTTTCAATATTGCCACTGGTCATAAGATGAAGTATATTTGAAACATCTATGCCCAATAATGATGCTTGGGATGAACTATGGTGATATACACATAGTTAATATTATTATGACTTGATAATCTGAATTCCTGTCAAAAAATGTGATTTTTAAATATAATGGATGCGTATTAAGTGATGAAGCTAATTGAGTAATCGAAAGGATTCAAACAATAATGATGATGCTGGTACAAGTTTAAGAGTAGCCGAAGCTGAGCAATCCGATGTTGGAAGGAAAATTGCCAGGATTGATCCTGCAGTTGCTCGGCAACTCGATTTATCTACAGGAGATGCACTGGAAATTTCATCCATGGGCAAGAAAACCACGGTTCTATGTTGGCCTGCAAGAGAAAAAGACACAGGAAAAGGTCTTGTAAGAATAGACGGCTACCTGAGAAACAGATTGGATGTAGGAATTAACGATTCTGTGGAAATAAAGAAGGTGCAATCAAAAAGTGCAGAGAAAGTTACACTAGCTCCAACAGAACCACTACGGATTGTAGGTGCGGAAGGTTACCTACAAGAGTATCTCTTGGGGGGCCTGCTAAGTACCGGCGACATTTTTCCTCTGACGATAATGGGTCAGAGGGTCGATCTGGTAGTCATCTCCACCAAACCCTCAGGTCCAGTTTTGATGGAAGACTCTACTGAAGTCACTGTGTCTGAAGAGAGCGAAAAAGCAATTCAAGTTGCAAAGGGGGACGGTGCGCCTTCAATTTCATATGAGGATATAGGTGGTATAAAAAATGAAGTATCACGTTTAAGAGAAATGATAGAGCTTCCACTCAGACATCCTGAGCTCTTCAAAAGGCTGGGTGTGGAAGCGCCAAAGGGAGTATTACTGCATGGTCCTCCTGGCACTGGCAAGACACTGTTAGCAAAGGCTGTAGCGCATGAGACTAACGCAAATTTCTATACCATCGGCGGTCCTGAAATAATGAGTAAATTTTATGGCGAGTCAGAGGAAAGATTAAGGGAGGTTTTTAAAAAGGCCGAAGAAAATGCACCGGCAATTATCTTCATTGACGAAATTGATTCGATTGCACCTAAAAGAGAAGAGGTATCAGGAGAGGTCGAAAGGAGAGTAGTGGCCCAGCTTCTATCATTGATGGACGGTATGTCTTCAAGGGGCAAGGTAGTAGTAATAGGTGCTACTAACAGAATTAATGCAATTGATCCTGCACTCAGAAGACCTGGTAGATTTGATAGAGAAATCGAAATCGGTGTGCCAGATAGGGATGGCAGATTGGAAATTCTTCAGATACACACCAGAGGAATGCCTCTAGAAAAAGATGTTGATCTGGGAGTCATCGCAAATATGTCACATGGCTTTGTTGGAGCCGATCTCCAAGCCGTAGCAAAAGAAGCCGGAATTAGGGCTCTTAGAAGAGTGCTACCAGAAATTGATCTTACAACAGAGAACATCCCATCCGACATACTAAAGAAAATTGTAGTCACTATGGATGATTTCCTTAGCGTAATAAAAGAAATTGAACCATCTGCATTGCGTGAAGTTTTCGTGGAAATTCCAGATGTGAATTGGGATGATATTGGAGGTCTCGCAGATGTCAAACAGGAACTTCAAGAAGCAGTAGAATGGCCTCTGAAATACCAAGCACTGTTTTTGCATTCTGATGCTACTCCTCCGAAAGGTATACTTTTGTACGGACCACCGGGAACAGGGAAGACTTTGATGGCAAAAGCTGCCGCTCATGAAAGCGAGGCAAATTTTATTAGCATAAAAGGTCCAGAATTACTCTCAAAATGGGTAGGCGAATCAGAAAAAGGAGTACGTGAAGTTTTTAGAAAAGCTAGACAGGCCGCTCCATGCATAGTCTTTTTTGATGAAATTGACGCCATTGCCCCAACCAGAGGCGGCGCGGGGAGTGACTCCCATGTAACTGAAAGAGTAATCAGTCAATTGCTTACAGAACTTGACGGTTTAGAAGTATTATCTAATGTGATTATCATTGCAGCCACGAACAGGCCAGACATAATTGACGCGGCATTATTGAGGCCAGGAAGATTCGACAGATTGCTGTATGTGCCTCCGCCAGAAAAAGAATCAAGAATCAAAATTTTTAAAATTCACACCTCAAAAAAACCCCTGGCAGATGATGTTAAAATCGAAACGCTAGCAGCCCACACAGAAGGATATACTGGAGCTGATATAGCAGCCCTTGCGTCAGCCGCAGTAATGCTTGCTCTTAGAGAACATATTGAAAAATATAAAGACCCCAAAAAGGCGGAGTCGGCTAAAACCGAGTTAAAGCTACATATGAAACATTTTGAAGAGGCAATGAAGAAGATTCGCCCATTGTCAAAACATGAAATTGAAACATACCGAAGTATCGCTGAAAGGTTTGGAAAGCCGGAAGTTACAAAGGAAGTTATTGATAGAGAAACTGCAATAAAGTAAGCAGAGGTCTTCAAGTGGTTTTCCCAATTTTCTCCACAGAGAATGTGCTCTTCAATTACACCTTCTTTGTTATCTGAATGAATACTGTTTTCTTGTTTTTCTTGTTTAAAAAGATGAACACGTCTAAATCATATTAGCACGACTCAATTTACGTTTTTAATGATGCTATCGTCTCCATAAGAATTCTGGCTGCATGATTTGCAGTATTTTGATTTAGGTCATAGTCAGGCGACAATTCTACTATATCCATTCCCAAAATCTGTAAATTTTCACTTATTTTTTTTATTATGTAGATTAAATCCAGAGGAAATAGGCCGCCGGGGGCAGGCACAGACACGCCAGGTGCCACACCTGGATCCATACAATCCAGATCTATGGACATGTATACTTTATTTGATCCACATTTTGCAATGATCTTTTTAACAGTAGCGTTTATACCAAATTCAATAATGTCTATTGGGGTTATGATCTCCAATTTTTGTTTTGATGCATTTTTTAATTCCTCCATCTCTGCCGCTCTGGTCCCTATAAGAATACTTTTTGTAAAATTGATATAACCTGATGAGTCGGTAATAACAGAACCATAATAGTTCCGTGTTGAAGAAACGAAGTCAGGATGCGCATCAAAGTATAGAAGAGATATCTTTTCCCCTTCAAAAGTATCGTATATTGCCTGCAAGATAAGAGTTGTGATGGAATGATCTCCGCCAATAGTTATGGGAATTTTTTTGGTGGATACTATATCAAATACCAATCTATACAGATCATCCCTTGGCACGTTTCCAATGTCAAGTATTTTCTTATTCTCAAGTGTGCCTGACATAGGACAAATAGGGATCCTATTGCCCCCTCTTTCAAAAAATTCATAATAGTTCGAAGCAAGCCTTAGACTATCAGGTCCCATGCTTGCGCCCTTCCTTTTTGCATGTGACCTTGACTCATCGGGGACACCTAGTATGACTATGTCTGCTTGTGCAATGGAATCTACATTAGAATGAAATAATTTGACCACATGATATGCGTATCAAGAGATACATTTCAATGTTATATTGGACCAATTTTTCTTCAGTTTTGTAGAATAGACTTAAATATTTCATACTGAAATACAGATGAATTCATAAACTATTACTGTTTAAAAATTTTGGTTCTTCCTTCAATATTATGAAGCCAAATCTTAAAATTTGTTATTGTGTAGATTCAAATGCTCCGTGCTGTAACCACTGTAACTATATCGTCTAGCTTAGCAAAGTTTATGGTAAGTATCTGAAGAAAGAAAAAAAATTATTTGATTTCTTAAAAATCAAAAATGGAGGGGATGCTTTGACCTACTATTCAGTAAGAGTAGAGAATCCCACTGTAGAATTGGTTGAATTAGCAGTTGCTGTTCCTTCTGGCTTGTCCGTATTTGCAACTTGGCCTCTGATTTCACCGTCAGGATGTTCTGCAGTGTGCACATTTACATATACATCGCCAGAGTCCATCGCGGCAGCTAGGTCGTCTAAAGTCTTACCTTGCATTGGGCCCTTAAGACTAGAGTCACTCAAGTTACCTCTGAATATCATTCCATATGCAGTGTCTTTATCTTTGCTTGTAGGAGTATTGAGAAGGTCCGCAATTACGTCACCATTTTCTCCTGCCTTTGCCATGTGAATGTGAGCTGCTGATGCATTAGATATACCTGTGACATTAACCTTGTATTTCATTGTGCCGTTTGCAGGTACTGTAAACTCTCCTTTTCCGGTAGCGCTAGTCTGTACAGCAGGTACTTCATCTTGTCCACTTAATGGTGCGTCATAAGGATACTTTGCTGCATGTATCTGATCAACGACTGATACAGTAAGCAAAACCGACAGCGAGATAGCTAACCCCAGTATGGTTGCAAGTAGTAATTTGCTCGAATTCATCTCGTAACCTTGGTCCTTACCGACTAAAATATATTACGTAAACCGACAACAAACCTTTTTATACTACTTCGAAATGGAGCAATAGTCACTCCTTTTCACAGTACTAGGGCTAGTAGAGGCGAAAAGTTAACCTACGACTAATATTTAGTTTAAAGTATCAAGAACTGCAGACCTGGTTTGATTGAAATTTCAAGCAAATAAATCTCAAGCAAATAGTACAATTCTATAGGAAATATACAAATTGTTCCTGCACAAGAAAGATACATTACATTCATGTGATTTTGAAAGAAAGAACAAAACATTCTTCCATCCCGCTGACCTCGCTAACATATTCGGTTTGGGTTAACTTGGATGAGAATCTAAGCTCTATTTCCACAGTAACAATTTAAATCGCTCAGGGATTTAAATCTCTTAAGGTCTCATCGTTAGTGGCTAGTGGCAATAGCAATAATATTTTTATTGACAAAAAAATTGATAATAAAGTTCCACGAGTGTGTGAAAATCCCGTTTAGAAGACAAATGAATATCAATGCTAACCAAGTATTCGATATCTTCAATGTTATGTGGTTTAATTTAATTTTATTTTGGTTAAATTCTTTATTAGTTATTTTACTATATTATAATTAGATAAGAAAAGGTGAGTTGAAAGTAAATTGAATTTAACCACTGTTAGTCGTAAGCATGTTTTGGTAATTGTGTTGTTCTTGACTTCTGTTTATTTTGTAGTTCAAATTATAATCGGACTAGTTATTGGGAGTCTTGCCCTATTATCAGATGCTGGGCATATGTTGATAGATGTCTGTGGACTGGTAATGGCACTTTTAGCAATAACGTTTAGCCAGAAAGCTGCTACACCAAAAAGAACATATGGATTTTATCGAGCAGAAATACTGACATCACTTCTAAATAGCTTGTTCCTTATTTTGTTATCGTTTTACATATTATATGAGGCATATCAG
>DASUMD010000147.1:0-2601 GCA_036277875.1 Nitrososphaeraceae archaeon | reverse complement strand
ATTAGGCCTGTTCTAATTCCACCTCCCAGTATATCATCAATTGATGATGACCCTGTTGTGATTATGCGCATAAAACTAAACTCTATAATTATTTATATACAAAGTAAGAGATCTTGGGAGAAACTTTTTATTGTCGATCTTATTTTTTGAAAACAAAAGTGAAAACCTAATATGTCATCATCTCCACAGCAACCAAAAAGACCGTTAACAATTTTACAGCGCTCATTAAATATGAAAGTATCTGTCAGACTTAAAAACGAGCTGGAGTACAGGGGCCGAATGAATAATGTGGATTCATATATGAATTTGATATTATTGGATGCAGAAGAATTTAATGGCGCCAATCCTGTTGCAAATTATGGGAAAGTAGTCATTCGAGGAAACAATGTGTTATTCATCAAAATAGAAAAGGATCTCTAGAAAAAGAGACATTCTTGGGATTTGTCATAAATAAAAATGGCAAGGCGCTATCTTTTCACTTCAGAAAGTGTAACCGAAGGCCATCCAGATAAGATATGTGATCAGGTTTCTGATTCAATACTTGATGAAATAATTTCTCAGGATCCAGACTCTAGAGTTGCAGTAGAAGCTATGACTACTACAGGGATTGTAATTGTAGCCGGAGAAGTAACTTCCAATGCAAAAATTGATTCTCAGAATGTGGTTAGAAAAACTTTGAAGAATATAGGTTATAATGGCCTAAAACATGGATTTGATGGAAACAGTTGTTCAGTACTAACTTCTATTCATGAACAGAGCCCGGATATTTCCATGGGTGTTGCTAAAAATGAGAACGGTGTACAGGGAGCAGGAGACCAAGGTTTAATGTTTGGATATGCAACAAGCGAAACCGCTGAGCTTATGCCAATGCCCATAACTTTGGCACACAAGTTAACTATGAAATTGGCAAAGGTTAGAAAAGAAAAAACTTTAGATTGGATGGGCCCGGATGGAAAATCTCAGGTTTCTGTTATCTATGAAGATTCCGTTCCAAAGAAAATTGACACGGTCGTTGTTTCTACTCAGCATACTGAAGATATCTCAATATCTCAAGTGAGAGAAGAAGTTATTTCGAAGGTTATAAAGCCAATTTGTGATGATCTTATCCATGACTCTACCAAATTTCTGGTAAATCCGACTGGCAGATTTGTTATAGGTGGTCCTGTAGGTGATACTGGATTAACAGGTAGAAAGATAATAGCTGATACATATGGTGGAATGGGCAGACATGGTGGAGGTGCTTTTTCGGGAAAGGATCCCTCTAAGGTTGATAGGTCTGCATGCTACATGGCGAGATATATTGCAAAAAATATTGTTGCATCAGGCATAGCTTCAAAATGCGAAGTTCAATTGGCATATGCTATAGGAGTAGCTGAACCTGTTTCAATTATGGTCGATACGTTTGATACAGGGAAAATTGACGAAGAAAAAATTGAAGCACAAGTTAGAGAGATTTTTGATACCACGCCACTCGGAATAATTGAAACGTTACGTCTGAAAAGACCAATATATACGAAAACTGCGGCATATGGACATTTTGGTAGAAACGAGCCTGACTTTACGTGGGAGAAGGTCGACAAATCAGGATCATTTAAGATGTAAACATTCTTTACAATATACTCGCAATTTTAGTATTCATTTTCCTTTTATGATGTTAATTATATTATGTGTATCTCTTTCAATTTCAAATTTCCTTGAAAAGAATTTAATAATATTATTTACATCTCTCGTCAGCACTACATCGGAATTAGTAGTATCCACTCTAACGGCTTGAGGCCAATCCAGAATAAAGATATTGTCATCATCTACAAGAATGTTGTACTCATTAAGATCACCATTAATGTACCCCTTACGATAAGCAATTGACATGTTGCTAATTATGTTCTCCAGAACTAATTCGGGATAATCAAGATTTTCAATATCAGATAATCTACTCCCATAAATGGGTTCCATAACAATGCAGTGAAAAGATCTATATAAAGGACTTGGAAAAGAGGTACTTGAATCTTTAAGATATGTCAATATGTCGTATTCTTTTTTTGCTGTTTCGATATTCAATAGTAACCAACTATTGGTACCTGTGTTTACATCCCGTTTTCTCTTTATTTGTTTGAAACTAGATCTTCCAAGTCTGAACATCTTTAAAATCTTGTCTTGTTTTAACGAATCATGAGCTAGATAAACTTCAGCCTCTTTACCGATACCTATTTGAGGTCCAATTGCAGTGATTATGTTCCTGTTGGAAAGAATTTTTAGGACATAGATATCTAGTCCCGTTACCAACAATGTATACCCTATATTACTTTTACTTATTAATCCAAATTTGACAAGCCGTTTTAAATGATGCTCAATTAAACTTTGACTTAGGTTTGAATATTGACTCAGAGTAGGAAGATTTAAAAATTGTCGATTTTTTAATGACGAAGCAAACACCTTTAAGATTTTAAAATCACTTTTATTCAATAATGAAACAAGGTGTCCCGCCTTTGAAAAAGAAGACAACTGAAAGCATTTACTGATTATATTAAATTAAAAGGTTATTGTGTTAGCTTTAGATAACAATTAAAATATCCAAAGAACGAATCTAGGATCGTTGTCTCT
>DASUMD010000146.1:0-7782 GCA_036277875.1 Nitrososphaeraceae archaeon | reverse complement strand
CCATCCAAATAAACTCCCGCATTATTGATCAAAATATCAACTCTTCCATAAGTCTTTAAAATCCAATTCCGAAGACTTGCAATGTCTTCACTATCTGTCACGTCGAGTCTGTGATATGCGATATTATCATGAGCATATAATTTAGCTACTGCCTGTCGCCCATCTTCTTCATTCCTACTTGTGAGAACGACATGGCAACCAGCCCCAGATAGTTCCTTACATATCTCATATCCAATCCCACGATTTCCTCCAGTTACAATTGCTACATGACCAGATTGTTCCAATTTTGGGTTATTTGCATAATGCTTACATGGTTATTATCAATTTTGTCATGCAATATTGATTCGTACGCCCATGATTCTAGTGTATTTTTAAGTAATATTCAGACTCTTAGTTTATACTTGATTCGGATTTATTTTCCATTTGGAACCTACATTTAAAATACGACAATTGTCCCTACTATTTTAATGAAAAGAAACGTTACGGCAAGATATGTTGACGGGTTTGTATTAGCTGTTCCTAAGAGTAAGATTAATGCATATCTAAGATTAGCCAGAATGTGCAGCAAGATATGGCTTGAGCACGGTGCTCTGGAATTTCGGGAGTGCGTAGGTGACGATCTTCAGATAAACATGGGAGTGCCATTTCCAAAAATGATAAAGACTAAACCTAAAGAAACAGTCGTTTTTTCATGGATTACGTACAAATCTCGATCTCATAGAGATAGCGTTAATTCCAAAGTGATGAAGGATTCGCGGATGAAAAATATGGATCCAAAATCCATGCCCTTCGATACTAAGCGCATGGTATATGGTGGATTCAAGATCCTAGTAAATGCCTCATAACTTTTGCATTCACTTGCATTATCAGTTCCTAGTCGGCAAATATCAACAAAATTTCAACTATCTGGCATGTTTTTGCAATATTCAAAGACGATGTGTAATTATATTCATTACTAATTTACTAGAATGATTATCAAAAAGGAAATATAAGTCTAATAGGTGAATTATGAATAGTAAATAATTGTTCCAATCCATGCAAATCATTTGCGAACGATTCGAAAAAAAGTAATAATTTAGAATCTTAGTTACATTACCTAGCCACTATTGAACTAAGCCTAGTAATTGTAATTTTTTTATGTCTTTGATTCCAGTGTTTTAAAAAATCTGAGATCAAGGGTCCGAAATTATCATATGATTTCTTATCCTTAGCAATTTTGCTAAATTTCTGTCCATATCTGATACAAGTCCAGCAACCAATAATAGGAATCAAAGGGGCAATGTAATAGCCTGTTTGCTTTCCTGTAAATCCCCAAGCTTCACCTATCACACAATACTTAGAATCCTTTACTAAAATCATTCGATCTATTTCATCTATTCCATTTCTCAATTTTTTGGACCAATTAGGACAAATTTCTTCAAATGACAAATCAGATTCTATAGCCTGCGATTCAGATTGAGTTCCTTTGAGAAACTCTAACTTTACCATGATAATATATGCACGAACTAATCTATAACTTTAACCATAAAATTATTGTTTCCATCATCTTGGAGATATGGGTATAGAGTTAGGTAGGACAGGTTAAAAAGTTGTCATATATCTTGGATTAGAAAAGTGAAGATCAATTTTTGGATATGGGAGTCACTTTGCAAATCATTCTACTAGATCTTACTCAAATCATCTTCATCACTGTATGCTCTTTCGGCATGTTCTTCAATATCCAATCCAGACTCTTCTACCTTTGGAGAGACCCTGACTCCAATCAGCTTATTTATCACCTTCATTATTATATATGTGCCACCGAATCCAAGGGCTGCGGCAACACCAACTCCTATTGCTTGTATCAACAGCTGTTGCGGATTACCATACAAAAGACCATTAACACCGTTAGGATTTATTGCAAGAGAGGCAAAAATTCCTACAGCTAGAGAACCGATTATGCCAGGTATACCATGAACAGAACTAACATCAAGTGCATCATCAATCTTGAGTCTCTCTTTAAGCAATAGTACTCCCAGATAAGATCCTATTCCTACCGCTATACCAATAATGAAAGCGGACTCAACGCTCACATACCCAGAGGCAGGAGTTATTCCCGCAAGACCGGCGATTGCTCCATTAATTGCTGCTATTACACTTGGTTTTCCAGTCCTTTTCCATGACAGTCCTACCCATATTAGCGCAGAAACTGCAGATGCCATGTGAGTGTTAATTACAGTGTTGCCGGCGACGCCCCCCGATGCTAGAGCACTGCCAGCATTGAATCCAAACCATCCCAGCCAAAGTAGAGATGATCCGAGAACCGCGAGTGGTATACTATGAGGCACCATAATCGAGGGACCAAAATCCTTTCTTCTGCCCAAAACTAGAGCAGCAGCAAGGGCGCCCATTCCAGCACTGGTGTGGATAACTATTCCTCCTGCAAAGTCCTTTACACCCAACTCGTTAAGCCATCCGCCAACGGCCCAAATCCAGTGTACTAAAGGATAGTAAATAAGTAAACTCCAGGCAGCTATAAACAAGACAAAAGCACTAAATTTCATTCTCTCTGCTATAGCACCAGTTAAGAGTAAGGGAGTTATTACAGCAAACATCATTTCAAATTTTACGAACAAGACACCCGGAATGGTAGGTGCATATTGTGTTAACGGAGCATCCCACGGAATACCTCTGAGAAATGTCCACTGCAAGTTTCCAACAAGTCCTGCTGTATCAGGGCCAAAAGATAGACTAAAACCAAAAGTGAACCACATCACGCTTAGAAGAGCCATTCCAAAAAATATCTGCATAAAAATTGAAACCGTATTTTTCTTCCTAAGTAAGCCGGCTTCGAATAATCCTAATGAAGGAATCATTAACAATACAAGACTCGATGCAATTAGCATCCACGCTGTATCTCCAGTATCTATGGCCAACTCGTAATCAAACAATCACAATCAAATACGTATAAAAAAGTTGCTTCTTGGTAACCCGGAGATAATTATTTTAATAGCCCTTCCTTAAGAAATTTGATTGATAAGAATAGAAGTGGTTATGGCTGAAAACGACATTGCAAAGGTAAGCGAAGGTTTGAAGAAGACTGGAATTGGTGGCTTAACTGTCTTTAAGGTAAAAGGACGAGGTAAAACCATACCCGCAGAGATTCATACCTCAAAAGGAACTCAAATTTTCACACCAGAATTTGCTGATAAATATGTAGTTGTAGGCGTCTTGCCAGACGCAAAAATGGACGAAGCTATCAAAATAATAAGAGAAAATTCCAAAATAGGCAAGATCTTTATTACTCCCGTATCTCATGCAATAGATCTTGCAACAGGAGTTGAAGATGAACAAGCAATCTAACGGGATTGATAAAGATATATTCTACAGCACCAACTTCAAGTTTCCGTAATCCATAGATAGTAATAATCCAGCAAATCTATAAAAAATCAAGCAAGCAAGAGACACTTTCGCGTCTTTACAGTACTTCTAGAATAATTTTGATCTTTTAATTTTGTTTATTTTAAAATAGAACTGATTAATTACGTTTCATTGCGACACTCTGATGACTTAACACCGTCTGAGTCACGAATTATTTCCATGACTCGACTTTTCTGGATCTTGTCCAATAGTAAAGAAACATCGTCGTCTTCATCATTTGTTATATACTGATTCGGCTGGATACCTATACTACCAACGACAGATTTTGATGACGGAAGGACATCAAATATGCTCAGATTTCCAATAATTCTTTGTAGATCGGTTTTAGTAATATTTGCTGTAACTACGCTTCCATTGATATTCGGAAAATATATCACTTTTTGATTCGAGGTTACAGCAAGATCATGTCTATTTATGAAATTTTTAGTTTCAGAATCTTTTCCATTGAAGATTATTGGTATGATTGCATTTTGGGGTTCTACTTTACTTAGCTGGAGTAACATTTTTCTTATTTTCATTTCTGCAGTTAAATTCGTAATTTTTTGATGAGCCATACCTACTAACTCATAGCATTTGCCATCAATGCTTACATTTTCATGCTTTTCTGGATAAAATGAATATACAACGAAAAAACTGATTACTCCACCAATAACGAGCATTGATATGAGCGGTATCGCAAGTAAGCCGTAATTTATCATATTATATTATTCCCATCTTATTCAATAGTATATTGGCAAGATATTCAAAGTAATGTAATTGTCAAAACTAGTTGTAATTAACGTAGTATTGAAAACGCCTCTCTACTTCTTTGTTATTTCCTCTTCTAATGAGTAAGATTTGTGTATGTAAAAGTTTCTTTACGTAGTCCAGACAGGAAGTACTTTGTTCGCCGGTTGGTAATTGAACGGATAAGATTGCTTCGAATTGTTTCATGAATTCTACTACCTTTTCTCTGTATTCCTCTGTCGACGGTTTCTTGTTGTTTGTGACTTTAAACCACGTTGTGGTACATGGGGCTGCATAGTTTTTTGCCAGTTCCTCCACTACGCGCTCTATTTCAAAAAAGTCTATTTTCATATCCTTGTTTAGGTAAAATAATGTTATATCTACTACGGAAAAAAATTATTTTCAATATTTCCGATTAGGCAATAAGACAACAAATATACCATAGGGAAAGAGGATTTATCTTTTATAAAATTTCCTAATTGGCAATACATAAAAATGATGTTAAACGTCATTAACCTATGGTAGATGAAATCGACCGATTTTTGTTGTCACAACTTGGGAAAAATTCACGTACATCTTCATACGAAATGTCAAGATACTTACAAGAAATGGGCTACAAAATCACCGATAGAACTGTGAGACATAGACTAAAGAGATTGGAGAAGTCTAACATCATATTAGCATATTCTCTTCTCCTAAATCCAGCTTTACTATCAGAAAAGATAAATCGTACAATTCTTCTAAAATTCAAATTTCGCGCTGATACGTCTGTTATGATCTCTCGTCTTGAGAAATACTGTGGAGAATCATATTTTTGTATTTATTCTGCAAGGATGACAGGGGACTTTGATTGGATATGTCATTTTGTTTTTGATTCAGTGGAACAATTTGAGTTTGAGAGTTCCAACTTCTTGAACAGGTTTATAGATCTTATCGATGATTTCCGATCTTATGAATCCAGCATGGTTAAGGTTACCCCTTATACTTTTTTTGATGATCATGAAATAAGAGACCAAAAATGGCGCGCTTACAAGATCCTGAACTCCTTGAAAAAGTACCACAATTTAAACGAAAAGCTACAGTTTATCGTTGAAAGTTTAGTAAAATACTTTGGAGCGAAGTTCGCGCGAATATGGTTACTTGACAGAGAATGTAAAAATCTTGTTCTAAAATTTAGCGCTGGAAAGTACAAAAATATAGATGGAGAGTTTTCAAAGGTTCGAGCTGACTCAAATAAGATAGGGAATATAGTAATAACTCGTAAACCATCAATTACAAATGATGTTGTAAATGACAAGAGAATCAGATATCCTGAGTGGGCTAAAAAGGAAAAACTTCAATCATTTGCTGGTTATCCTCTTACTCACGGTAATAAAGTGATTGGAGTTTTAGCAATGTTTAGCACTAAAAGAATGCAGGCAGCTGACTTTGAAGTACTAGGAGTATTTTCAGATCAGATATCCAAGGAACTTGAAGGATTATTTGAGGCGGTTGATTTCTTGATACCTGACGGGTTAAAACAATAAGCAAATAGTATTTTTAATGAATTTAGGATGTAAATCTGATTTTCCTAATGCATATAAAGTCAAAAGTTCATTATCTCACAATTAAGAACGTAACTTTCTAAAGTATCAAATTGGAATTGTTATAATCGTAACTTACTTATACATCTCGTTTCTTTTACTCAAAAATGAATTATTTCAAAGACTTTCAGACATTGAAGAAAAACAGGCAAGATGTATTGACTTGGTCACAAAATTGCGGTGATTTCAATACTGCAATACCTATCTCTGAAACCATTGCGATTTAGTACTTGAAATTTCTAGTTTAATTGATGCCTTATAGTAACGCAAGCGCTAAGACTAAAATAAAATAAAAAAATTGGGAAATACTAGTTTATCCCATCGCTTCTTGGCAGCGTTAAGTTACAGTTCGTCCTTAGCTCGTTTAAACGAGTCAGGCATCACTTGTGTGCCTGTAGCGCCAGCTGTTATCATTTGTATTCCTGCTATCAATAGTCCTATTGCTATGACAAATCCTGCAAAGACCATACCAAACAAAGGAGACACAAGGACTATGATTCCTATAATTATTAACAATGCCCCTACTCCAATTAAGAATGCTCTCCGCCAGCCAGATTGGCCCCCTGAGAATCCCTGTGCTATACTTGCACCACCAAGAAAGAGAAGCGCTACGCCGATGAAGATCGATATAATCCAACTAGCAAATCCCGGATATGCCATCACAAGCACAGAAAATATGAGCGCAAGTATTCCTAGTCCTATCATCGTCCATCTTCCGCCCCGTCGAAGGAAAATTCCAGAAATAATTCTCTCGATACCTACAACAAACAAAATTATCGCAAGTATAAAGACTACAGCTACAAATGTGACCGCTGGAAATGCGAGTGCGTAAATAGAGAGTATAACAGTAATAATCCCAAGACCGATTTCTACTCCTCGAAGCCATCCAGGAGACTTGTCCATAGACGTTGTCATTGATTAGACACGCCATACAAGGTATTTAAAGTCTTGTAAATAAAATAAAAAAATACTCAATTTTACAAATTTATAGCCCATAAAACATATATTTTATAACTAATTTAACACTGAAATCTCATCAGCACGACTGAATTGGGAACTAGAATTAAGAGTGAATAAATTTCTTTTGTAACAGTCCGTTTCACCTATAGTAATCTATTGTAAAAATATATTTTATGTTTATGAACTGGACAAGATTATTTGGAATTTATCTACTGGCTTTGTTGCAAATAACCAGGCTCTAGTTATATGTTGGATGTTTTTGAATTACGTGCGGATTAAAGTAGGTTCAATTTGTCTGCATGAAAACCATTTGAAATCAACATCTCCGCGGGACCACTTGTAAACCATACGTGGTGCTCCCCAGGCTCCAACTTCGTAGTCTTCGCCTTCACAAATTGCCTTTGGTCCCCATTTATAGGATCTTGTGTCAATAACCTCATTTACCTTTATCCAGGTTTTGCCATCGCCACTAAAATTCATCCATTGCTCCAATTTTACTTTTGGATTGTTCATATCCCGAGATAGAATTATGTGAATATACTTTATCCCAAACCAACCATGACCAGCCAAAATGATACGTGGAACTATTGCTTTAACACCCGCAGGGTCATTATGATACTTGTTTGGGCTTTGTTTGGTGAATTTAACTTTTGATCTTATCATCGTAGAATTGCAATCAGTTTCACAGTCGTAGTTGAATTCCTCACAACAAAGATGATCGGCTTCATCATGGTGATTACAAGGACCCCTAAGGTAGATGCCATCATTTTCTGTAGGCTTGTGGACATTAAAGAAACCAGTTAATTCAACATTATCAAGATCGCTTTTATCGTATGTATAGCCTCGGGCCATAGAGTCCTTAAAACTCATATTGCAACCACCTATCGCATCCTCATAGTCAGGATCTACGTTCAGGTTAAACTTGACTCTCCTATTGTCGTCAGCTGTCCAAGAATCATCATCATTCTTTACTAATTTATCATATGTAGAACCACCACCTCTTTCAAAATGCGAATCAAATGGTTCATCGTGATTCATATACCAAACAAAGCCCTTTTGTTTAGTAGGATACAAAAAGGCCACACCATCAGGT
>DASUMD010000145.1:0-2035 GCA_036277875.1 Nitrososphaeraceae archaeon | reverse complement strand
ATAATTGCGGATACTTCGTGAAAATAAATGCGTATGTTAATTACCTAGGACAATAAGTCTGTAATTTTTAACTGACAACGGATAAAAAAGAGTTATTTTCAAGATTCCTTAATCGAGATAGTCAGAAATTCTTTTCTGTTTCTTGTTCTTGATAATTGAACTATTTTTTATCCACTCGTTTTTTGACAATGAAGTCTTGGAAACTCCATATTTGAATGCTGAATCAAAACTTTCAAAGTTCCTTGCTTTCGATCTGAGACATTCTCTTAAACCCTCTCTGATCTGCCAGACACCAAGTGACACGAAATATTCAGGATGTATTTCTCTCAAAATTAACACCGATGCTTTTTTTCTTTTCTTGAAAAGATATTCGGCTGCAGCCAATCTTGCTGCAAAATATGCTCCAGCGATAGAAGGATAATGATCAATTTTTTTTCCTGATTCATAATCTGATCCTATATGTACTCTGCCGTTGGTATCGATCCAGGATTCAATCATTTCAAAATACCAAACGTCATCAGGAATAAATATTACAGAGTAATAATTTGCCAAGTGATTAAAGTCAAAGACAAGGTAATTATCCAAAATTGCATTGTCCTTGATTCTGTTTAAGAGATACAGTGAAACTATATCATCTGCCGCTGTAATGCTCCACTTAGTGGGTACAAGTTTACGATTTTTCTTTCTGCCCAGCATGCCCATACTTAAAACTTTTGAGATGCGAGTCATGTCGATGCTATTCTCATAGAGTTCCACAACTGCATCTGCCGCATATGAATCATCATCGTAATATTTTTTTTCGATCTTTTGGTCTGCTGTTGAGGGAAGAATCTTAATTTCACTCACAGGTGCTGAAAATATTGTGGGTATTTCTTCAGATCCATCTTTAGTCAAGGTCATTTCATTTAGATATTGTGATGGAATTTTTTCAAAAGTCATGATGCTCTCGACAACTCTTTTTGACAATGCCATTTCTTGTAATGATTCGATGTACCTACCAGAAATTTTATTCACATTATGGATCATTGTTCCTTTCAAAAGATTAATCCTGTAGTTGATAATCTGCTCTAAGGACTTTCCCGACCATAATTCAGGCCTATCTAGTATTGAAGTATCTCCGTGATAAGGAGGTATCATTGGACCAATTCTGACATGTGGGTATCCAAATTCACCTACAAATATTGATGGAGGAGAAGATCCATCGATTACTTTGTTAGAAAATTTTTTACTATTAGCATTGACAAACTGATACCAGTTTTTCTTTAATTTTGTCTTTATTTCATCAATGGATGACATTAAGCTGTGGATGCATTCTCTTTGAATCCGCCGACTAATAAAATATTGACCAAAAAGATTGTAATTAGTAGTTTTTACCAGTTGTTTATGTTGTCGAAACAACTTGCCTCAAGATCATGGATATGGATGAACTATTAGCATATTTTAAATGGGCATAGCACCGTGCAAAATCAATTATATTGATCTTTGAGTTTTATTATAATCAAAAAAGATAACCCTTGTTTAGAAAAGAAAATAACAATCATTCGATATGGACGACCCTTGCAATTCTAAGTTCTATTGCTACCATATCTATGTATACAGAAACGATGCTTCTTCCTGCACTTCCTCAATTGATTGATGAATTTGATTTATCATATAATAATTCATCATGGATACTAAGTGCATACCTTGTTGCAGGAGCAGTTATGACGCCAGTCAGTGGAAAATTATCGGATATTTATGGAAAGAAAAAGATCATGGTAATTCTCATTCTAATTTATACTATTGGTCTTATCATTTCACCTTTCTCTTCTAATTTCTTCATGTTACTAATGTCAAGAATTTTGCAGGGAATTGGAATTTCAGTCTTCCCTGTTACTTTCGGACTTGTCAGAGAACATTTTCCGAGAGAAAAACTAGCCATAAGTCAAGGAATCATAAGCTCTATGTTTGCAGGAGGTTCAGTACTTGGACTTGCAATAGGCGGGACTATTGTGCAATTTTATGGTTGGCGATTGACATTTTTTTCCATTATTCC
>DASUMD010000144.1:0-9888 GCA_036277875.1 Nitrososphaeraceae archaeon | reverse complement strand
AAGTACCATTACAGAATTTTTCTCTTTCCTAAAAACAATATCATCTTTATCTCCTCCATAAGTTAAATACAGATAATTTGTCTTTGCAGGCCATTCTGCAGCTAACGTATCTACTTGTTTTACAACTGGATTAATACCAAGCTTTTGTCTCAATTTTCTCGCACTTATTTCTTTTACACCCAAACATTTTCCTATTTGTAAATCTGAAAATCCGTACTTTTTTGCATCTCTCAATAAATCTTCAGAAATATCAGACACATCGGCCCCATGCAATTTATCATACATGTCCACAATATTTTTGATTTTTATCAGGAACCATGAATCTATCGTTGAAAGTTTACTTATTCTGGATATGGGAATCCCCAATCGCATAGCCTTAACGACATCAAATAAAATCTCATCACTTGGATACAACAATTTTTGTTCAATTAATTCCAATTCTTCCTTCATATCTTGTTCATTTCCAACAAGGCCCATTTTTCCCGTATCGGTCATTCTAATTGCTTTTTGCAAGACTTCTTCAAATGTTCTGCCAATTGCCATAACCTCCCCTACTGACTTCATACTAGTGCCAATCCTTCTGTTAACCAATTCAAACTTCCTGAAGTCCCATCTAGGCATTTTCAAGACTACATAATCTAATGAAGGTTCAAAGCAAGCTGTTGTAGCCTTAGTTATACTATTTACTAGTTCTGTGAGAGAGTAACCAAGTCCCATTTTTGCTGCCATATATGCTAGCGGATATCCAGTTGCCTTGCTGGCTAGGGCCGATGATCTCGAAAGTCTAGCATTTATTTCAATTGCGCAATATGATTCACTTTGCGGATCTAAACCAAATTGTATATTGCATTCCCCGACAATGCCACAATATTCTACTGCTCTAATTGCAGCGGAGCGCAATCTATGATATTCTTCATTATTGATTGTCTGTGACGGTGCGATAACAATATTGTCCCCTGTATGTACTCTCATTCCTAGAACATTTTCCATATTGCAAATCGCAATGCTATTGCCAGTGTAATCCCTCATCATTTCATATTCTATTTGTTTCCAACTTCCGATGTATTTTTCAATTAATACCTGATTTACTAGACTCAATGAAAGCCCTCGCTGAACAATCTCTTGGAGTTCATATTCATTATGCGCAACTCCTCCTCCTTTGCCGCCAAGAGTGTATGCTACCCTGATTATCACCGGATACCCTATTTTATCTGCAACATCCAGTGCCTCTCTTAAATTATATGCTGGAGCACTCTCTAGTACAGGAACGTTACTCTTTATCATTGCATTTTTAAATTGTTGTCTATCTTCAGTAATCTTTATGCTATTTATAGGAGTGCCCAATACTTGTATTTTATATTTATCTAGAATTCCTTCATCATGTAATGATACTCCACAATTTAATGCGGTCTGGCCACCAAAACCTAACATTATTGAATCAGGAAGTTCCTTCTCTATTATTTGGTTTATGTAATATCCGTTTACTGGTAACAAATATACCTTATTCGCAAATCTAGTATCTGTTTGGATGGTTGCTATATTGGGATTTACCAGTACGGTCTTAACTCCTTCTTCGGACAAAGCTTTGAGGCATTGTGAACCGGAATAGTCAAATTGGCGGTCAGGATTTCTGACTTTCGCCGGCTTCTCCGATTTTTATTGCTCCGCTTCCCAATACTATTGCTTTCTTTATGGTTTCATTCTTTGGTAAATTTTCCCACCTCCATTTACTCTATCAATTTGATTAGACTTTTCGTTAGATCCATTTTGTTCAACAAGATCTTTAAAACTTTCGAATATGTGCAAACAATCATAAGGTCCAGGAGATGCTTCTGGATGAAACTGTACTGCGATTATAGGTTTCGATTCATGTTTGATGCCTTCAATAGTATTGTCATCAGAATTAATATACCAAGCTTTGAATCCAGTTTTATTAAGCGTGTTTGATTTTACCCCATATCCATGATTCTGACTAGTAATGAAGGTTTGATTGGTGTTTAGGTCAGTGCATCCTTTATTTTGACCTCTGTGTCCAAATTTTAACTTGTATGTATCACCCCCTGCAGCAAGTGCGATAATTTGGTTTCCTAAACATATTCCTAATATTGGTAATGTTGAATCAAACAATTTAATGACAGTGTCTATTGTACTATTGCACATTTTAGGATCTCCTGGACCGTTACTTATTATAATACCCTTGGGTTTATAAGAAATAATCTTATTAAACGACATATCCCATGGAACTCGAATAACCCTATATCCCATCCGTAAAATATTACGAATAATGGAATATTTTGTGCCCGTATCAATCAACACTATCGGTTCTAATTTTGGATCTCCATATTCAAATGTTTTGTCAACGGATACCTGCGACATGAAGTTAAATCCATCATATTTGGTCCTCTTGATAGTATTCAATAGTTCTTTTGTGTTTATTTGTTTTTCCGAAACTGAGAGAGCACCTTTCATTACTCCTTTTATTCTAATTTTCTTGGTTAAGTCACGTGTGTCAATCCCGCTAATTCCTGGTATTTTTTCATCATATAACCATTGATCTAAAGTCTTGTGGCATTCTCTATGATTAGCTACAGTAGACAGCTCGTGAACAATCAATCCAGAAACTTGAATGTTATCAGATTCAAAATATTTTGGCAATCCATAGATATCAGTAATGGAATTGCTCGGCACTCCATAGTTCCCAATAAGCGGATAAGTCAAACACAAGATTTGCCCTCTATACGATGGATCAGTTAAAGTCTCCGTGTAACCTACCATGCCAGTATTAAAAACAAATTCGCCACCCACTGTCTTTGGATAGCCAAAACCTGTACCTCGATACGTTGAACCATCTTCTAAAATTATCATCGCATTAAGGCCTAGGTGATTACCATGAATTGTAGGAATTTTGACCCTCATAGAGTTGTAAAATATCGAGATTTAAATTTTCCTAACTTGATTGACAAGCAAAAACCTACACTTTACCTATACATATTTGATCATGATTAGTACTAAAGGATTGTAGATCGTCGAAAATTTGGACGGTTATTTTTCCTAATTTATTCTACTTATTTTAACCAGTCAATCGGAATGTCCTGATATAATCCGTTAGGCAGTACTCTTCTTATGGAAATAGGAAGAACTTTCAAATCTAACTCTGCTACTGCGATTGATATTGTATCACTAAACTTTTTCGATGAATCAATTAAAATTGGTGCGCCAAGTGATAGTTGTAACGATCTTGAACCAATTATTCTCGCACGTTCAAATCGAGTCAATGTTGGTGGACCTATCAATACCTGACTATCTTGAGGGGTTATTTCCCTAGCTTCAAAGTCCATCTCTGGATAAACTACTACTTCGTCTTTCGGCCTGCCACTTTTTGATTCTTCTTCAGTTTCCAGTATCTCAATTTTGGTTTTTTTACTTTTCTTTTCTTTTTCTTGAGGATTCTTACCCTTTGTTCCTGTATCTTTTTTTACTTTGGGCTGTTTTTTCACTTTGACGAGTTTTTTTTCCTTATTTTTTTCAGCGCTAGAACGTCTTAAAACCAAGAATAAAAGCAAAAAAAGTGAATATATAATTAAATGTTGCTAATAAATCAACAAATTAATAGCGATATAGAAATTAATTTACAGCTAGATATGACCTGGAGCAATCCAAACTCCGTCTCAAGGATTCATGTTCTGTTAGAGGCCGGCGGCAAGGGGAAAATACTATTGGAACTTGTACGTCATCTGTCGCCGATCACTTTTTCTACTATTATTAAAACAATGCCAATTTCCGGAAGACTGCATTTTATGGAGCATAAGATAGGGTATGTAGAAACCGGAGTAACTGTAGGAGCAGAAAAACAGAAATCAACGTTTAAGAGGGGAGATCTGGGGTTCATGGTTTCTAATGGTTCCATTTGTATCATGTTGCAAGATACTAAAGGGATTAACATGAATCACATAGGCCACTGCATCGAAGACCCACTCTTGTTAGAATCAATCGAATCGGGAGAAATCATATTTATAAAGCGGGATTCTAGATGACAGATATTCAGGTAAGAGGTGCATATTATCAATATTCCCATCGCTGAAGTGTCATTTATTCGAACCTAGTAAAAAAATCATCTGGACAATCGTTGGAAAACATCATGAATATTGGATTGATTTAGATTTGGATTATTGCTCATGTAATGATTACTATTTTAGGACACTTTCCGGTCAGGGTCTATGTTATCACTTAGGTTTTGCTAAGGAAAAAATAAGTTCAAAAGTTGATACTGTTCGCTTTTCTGATTCAGAATATTATGATTTTGTAAGATCAGTGATAAATGATAATTACCTCATGATTAGAAATGAAACAGGCGATCTAGCTTGAGTTGGGTGGAATTTTGAATTCTAAATTCATGATCTGAATTGAATCAATATGATACCATTTTGATTATCGGTTCTGGAGGAAGAGAACATTCCATTGGGTGGAAGCTCTTGCATGATACAAAGAAAAAGGTATTTTTTGCTCCAGGGAATGGAGGGACAGATAACAACATCGAAATAGATTCCAACGATTTAACGAAGCTTTGTCAATTTGCAAAGGAGAACAATTCCTTTACAATAGTGGGTCCTGAAAAACCCCTTTCACTGGGCATTGTTGATTTATTTGAAAAGAATCAATTACCAATATTTGGTCCTAGTAAAAGCGCAACCAGATTAGAATCAAGTAAAGTATTCGCAAAACTTTTCATGCGAGACATGGGAATTCAAACCGCTTCTTTTTCAATCTTTTCAGGTGCCGATGCTGCTATAAATCATGTCAAATCCTCCTCAAAAAATGTAGTTGTTAAGCTCGATGGACTCGCCGCCGGTAAGGGTGTGTTTGTTTGTGATAGCGAAAAATCAGCTATCCAAGCGATTCAGAAAATCTTCAATGACAATGAATTCAGAAATTCCAGAAATCAGATTCTCATAGAAGAGAGAATTTATGGCGATGAGGCATCATTTATTGTTCTTTGCGATGGAAAGTCTATAGTTCCACTGGCAACAAGTCAAGATCACAAGAATATCTTCGACCAAGATAATGGTCCTAATACTGGGGGAATGGGTAGCTATTGTCCCACGCCTCTCATCACAGAAAAAATGATTACCAAGATTATGGAGAAAATAATGAATCCTACACTGAAGGGGTTAAATGATAAAGGAATTAAGTTCAGAGGTTTTCTATATGCAGGAATCATGATAGAACGCGGTTCAAATGAACCATACGTACTGGAATTTAATGTGAGAATGGGTGATCCCGAATGCCAAACTATATTGTCAAGAATGGATTCTAGTTTTTTGGAATGTCTTGAAGCAGCTATGGATGATAAGCTTGATTCAATGCCACCCATTAGATGGAAGGATAGACATTCAGTTTGTATAGTCATGGCTTCAAGAGGTTATCCTGGAAAGTATCAAACGGGGAAAGTCATTCATGGATTAAATTCGAAATTTGATGTTGATACATACGTATTTCATGCAGGAACCAAGAAAAATTCAATGGGGGAAATTATTACAAATGGTGGGAGGGTCTTATCAGTTACCTCACTGGCTGATACCCTTGAGGGAGCTAAAAATAAATCATATTCAGCGGTATCTAAAATTCACTGGGGAGATGATGAAGAATACTTTAGAAGGGACATAGCATCAAAAGGTATCAAATACATGAAATCCGCTCTCAGTGAATAAAAAATCCATTTTTTTATCGTATTCAGATATTGGAATGGGACTTTTTGTTACCTGAAGGTCATATGCTATACCAATAGCTTTTGAAAATTTTCCATTAGTCATGTATTTATCATAATAACCGTGTCCGTATCCAATTCTGTATCCACAGTAATCAAATACAATTCCGGGAACAATTAGCAAGTCAAAAAAATCTAAATTCCCATTTGTTTCCTTTGGTTCTTTAACTCCAAATTTATTTATATCAAACGAATCTTGATCAAATTCCTTTTTTTCTACAATATAAAATCGGAGATCATTAGTTATCACACGAGGTAACAGTAATGTCTTTTTTGATTCCAGTGCATTTCTGATAATATCAGCTGTTCGTACTTCTGAGCCAATGGGAAGATAAATCCCAATAGATTTCGATTCAATAAATTCTGGACTTTCTATGAGGTTCTTTTGAACTAATTTACTTATGCTGGCTATTTGAAATTGACTCAAGGAGTTTCTTTTGTGAAGAATCTCTTTTCTCAAAATTGATTTCTGTCCTTGATTGTCTAATTTCATCGTTCTAATGATTGCTAATCTTATTTATGAGACTGGCTGCATGCACCGTATTTTTTAATAACATTGTAACTGTCATTGGACCGACTCCACCAGGCACAGGAGTAATGTACCCTGCTCTTTCTGAAACTGATTTAAAATCTACATCTCCTTGAATTTTTCCATTTATTCTTGAAATTCCAACGTCAAATATTATAGCACCATCCTTGACCATATTGCTTGTGAGAGTAAATTTTTGACGATCTCCAACCGCAGTAATGATACAATCAAAGTTTTTCAATTTATCTTCCATTCCTTTTGATTTTGAATGGAAAAACGTTACAGTTGCATCGCGATTCATTAACAAGATCCCTAGTGGCTTTCCAACTAAATTACTTCTATTTATTATAGCCACATCAATCCCCATAACATTGATGTTGTAATAATCTAATAATTCGAGAATACCTAAAGGAGTACATGGTATGAGTTTCGGAGTTCCCTCCAACAAAAGACCTAAGTTGTAAGATGTTAATCCATCCACATCCTTCTCGTGGTTTACCATATTAGTAATAGATGTTTCAATTTGGTTTGGAAGTGGAAGTTGAATCAGTATTCCATGAACATTCTCATCATGATTTAATTCATCTATTGTCTTGACGAGCTCATCTTGAAAAATGTTTTCCGGAAGTTTGAAATCTCTTGTTAATATTCCTACACTGCTTGCCGCGATTTGCTTATTTTTAACATATGTGGCAGATGCTTGATTATTGCCAACTAAAACGGTAGCTAAACAAGGTTTAATTCCCTTATTTGCTAAAGCTGATACTTCATTTCTGATCGTCTGTTTAAGGTGTTGAGACACTAGCATTCCGTCTATTAATTTGCCCAAATATTTTAAAAAATCACAACGTCATTTTTTTGCTTTACTATATCGACCAGACTATTTTCTCTCGCTGTTAAGTAATGACTACTTTTCTACCTTCAACAAGTAACCTCCTTTCAGAAAAAAGCTTTACACAATAAGGATATAGAATATGCTCTTCTTCAAGGATCCTGTCTGATAGTGTTTCATATGTATCATTGTCCGATACTATCACATGTTTCTGTGCTATAATAGGTCCTGAATCTAATCCCTCGTCAACAAAATGGACAGAGCATCCAGTTACTTTTACTCCATAATCTAGCGCTTTTTTTTGCGAATTAAGTCCAGGAAATGATGGCAAAAGTGATGGATGTATATTCATGATGCGCATTTTGTATGTTCTTACAAATTCCGGACTTAGAAGCCGCATATAACCAGCCAAACATACGAGCCCGTTTTCTGGATTTACCTCGTATTCTTGTAATACATTTACTATTTCCTTGTCATAATCCCAACCTTTTAAATTATTTGAAACAACCTTTGTGGGAATTCCAAACTTTGTAGCCTTTTTGAGACCTTCTGCTTCTGGTTTACTGGAGATTACTATTTTAGGACAAACATCTGCAATCGCATTTTCTTTCAAGAAATTTAAGATTGATTCCATGTTGCTACCTCTTCCAGAAATTAATATTCCAAGGTTTATCAAATGTTCCTAATGTGTAAGTTTGAGATTCTTAAATGTAGTGAAAAAGTACAAGTATCGAATTGGAATATAATTATTATCAGTAAACTAATGTAATGATTCTTTTTCTTTGAATATCAACTTGTTACTATCAAACTGTTCTATATGTTGTTCCAATATGAAAATAAGCAAATCTGTCATTTGTCATGGCTAAAGTGCTGACCTACAAAATCATATGTTCATTTTTTATGATTGTATCTGAATTTATCCAGTCTTATCAATTCATGATAAGAACCAAACTTTGATGCTTCTGCTTCATCTAGCAACGATTCTTTTTCTTTATTATTTTCATCAAATACTTTTATGATTCCATACACCGAATTTCTCTGAGCAGGTACTCTACCTGCAGACGTTATCAATGACCTTATTTCCTTAGGTTTCATTAGCTGTCCAAATTCGGATCCTGCCGAGGTGGAAATGCTTTCATTAATCAAAGTCCCGCCAAAATCATTTACTCCAGCGTCAAGAAGTAGTTGAGACATTTTCGCACCTTCCTTGACCCACGAAACTTGAATATTGTCTATGAAATTATTTAGCATGATTCTCGAAACAGCATGCATCTTTATCACATCTTGACCTGTTGGACCTGGTGAAATACCATTGACTAGATTATGATTATACATTGGAGCTTCTTTATGAACAAAACTCAAGGGTACAAATTCAGTAAACCCTCCTGTCTGTTTCTGAATCGATCTTATCAATTCTAAATGTTTAGCCTTATGTTCAGTTGTTTCTACATGACCATACATTATTGTGGATGTCGTAGGAATTTTGAGTCCGTGTGCCGTGGTAATCACATTAATCCAATCAGCTACCGAGATTCTACCTGGCGATATCAGATCCCTTAAATCCTGATCCAGAATCTCTGCAGCTGTCCCCGGTAAGCTTCCTAATCCAGCTTCCTTCAACATACTCAAGTATTCCTTAACAGAAAGTCCTGATCTGCTGCACCCATACATAACTTCTTCAGGCGAAAAAGCATGAATGTGAATATCTGGTAATTCCTTTTTTATCGCCTTGCAAATATCGACATACAATAATCCATCCATCTTTGGTGGTAATCCTGCCTGGATACAAATTTCAGTTGCGCCTAATTTCGATGCTTCTTCTGCTCTCCTCACGACTTCTGATATCGGGAGAAAATAACCCTCATCATTTCTAAAATCTCTACTGTACGCACAAAAGCCGCATCTTTTGATGCAAACATTTGTAAAGTTGATATTCCTGTTGATAACATAAGTTACTTCATCGCCTACTTTTGTTCTCCTTAACATGTCAGCCACCATTGTAGTCATGATCATTTCGGTCCCTTTTGCGTGAAACAATTCAACAGCTTGTTTTATGGATATATTCTTAGAATCAAGTGACTGATTTAATATATCTGAAACAACCGGATCTATCTCTTTCAACATAGACTCAAGCATCAAATTAATTCCTCCTTCACTAATCCAGAACTATCCGATAATGGGGTAATATAGTTCCAAAGATTTTTTGGGATAAACTCTCTTTTGTTCAAGAGAAATTCCGGATAAATTGCAAGTCTTCCTCTAAAGTTATAGCCTGCCTTATTGGTTGCCTGTTTAACTTCTTTAATATCGGGCCATGGCGACTCTGGATTTACGAAATCAATTGTTAAGGGAGATATCCCACCCCAATCATTAATTCCTGCATCAATAAAGGTGGAATAATGATTAGGACTAAGGTTAGGCGGGACCTGAATGTTCATATGTGGCATAATGATCCTTGCTAAGGAAATACTGAGTAAAAATAAATCGTGTGTTGGTGGCAAAATGTTCTTCATTTTGGTATTATCTTTCGGAACGTGGTTTTGCATTATTACCTCTTGGATATTTCCATATTTTTGATTAATTTCCCTAATTACAATTAATGAGTCAACTATTTCTTCTAGTGTTTCCCCTATTCCAATTAGTAACCCTGTTGTAATAGGAATTTTTAATTTACCTGCATTTTCAAGAACTCGAATTCTAGCTCTTGGATTTTTACTGGGAGCAAATTCATGTGGCATGTTCTTGCCCGTAAGTCTTTCACTA
>DASUMD010000143.1:0-17608 GCA_036277875.1 Nitrososphaeraceae archaeon | reverse complement strand
CTGTGCTACATCTATTACTTCTTCTGAGGCATTCAATGCACCTTGACCAACTAGGATCACAATTTTTTTCCCATTGTTCAAAATTTCTGCAGTTTTTTCAATTAATCTTTTATCAGCTGATGTAGGTGTTACGAAGATATCGGAAGTATGGCCTGGAACTTTGTGTCTAGAATAATGTCCCTCCAACTTTTGTTCCTGTACGTCATTAGGTATGTTAAGATGACTAACCCCTTTACGAACATACGCAGTTCTACATGCTATGTCTACAGCCATTTCTGCTTGTCGTGGTGACCCTATCATACTGTTATAAACTGAAACATCAGAAAAGAGATTCATCAAGTTTACATCCTGTTGAAAACTTGAATTCATCAAATCAGTAGATGTTCCTCCTGTAATAACAATTACCGGTGTGTTATCTGCCTTGGCATCATACAATCCGTTCAAAAGATGGATTGCCCCAGGACCTGCTATTGACGTGCATACGCCAAGTTTTCCAGTATACTTTGCATATCCACATGCCATCAAGGCAGCAGATTCCTCATGTCTTACTAAGACGAATTTTATTTTGTCTTTCCTTACTCTTAGGGCTTCTATGAATCCGTTAATGCTGTCCCCAGGTATACCAAAAACAACATCAACCCCCCAATCAATGAGTGCCTCGGCCACAATATCTCCAGTTTTTAGATCCTCGTATTCACTCATATGGTAATATTGGTCTTTATTTCTAATAAATCTAAATACATCAGGAATTGCATATGATTTAGCCACCATTTTCTTGAATTATCTTGATATTGCCTTTCTTGTTTGCGCATTTTGTCAGAAATTACATAATGAACTCCTAGCAGTTTCATCAAGTTGATGAGAATGAGTCTAAAAATCTCAAAGTCATAATTCCATATGTTTTTATCGTACATTCTGATTAAAACATATATCCAATGATGGTAGTCTTTGGTTCTATTTGGGGTATCTAAATGGCTCTGAAAATGAGATATCTTGAACTCAATCGCAAAGTACGAGATGTTAGGATGCTGGCTATTCAAGGCATAGCAGAAGCAGGTTCGGGACATCCAGGAGCATCTTTCTCGGCGGCTGAGATAATGGGTGTCCTTTATTTTCATAAAATGAAACATAAACCAAGTGATCCTTTATGGGAAGGAAGGGATTATTTTGTCAATTCTAAAGCACACTCTGCGCCAGGATTTTATGCGGTTTTAGCTACTGCAGGATATATAGATACAAAGGAGATAAAAACACTCAGAAAGCTTGGTTCACGACTCCAAGGACATCCAGTCATGTATTCAGAACGCCAGAAAAATCACAGTTTCCCAGGGATAGAATATTCAGGTGGATCTGAGGGAATAGGCTTGTCCGTCTCAATTGGAATTGCACTTGCAAAAAAGAGAGATGGACAAAAAAATAGGGTCTATACTTTGATTGGAGATGGAGAATCAAACGAAGGACAAATATGGGAAGCAGCGATGGCAGCCTCAAAATTCAAATTAGACAACTTGGTAGCTATCCTAGATAGGAACAAGATCCAGCAAGATGGATTTACAGAAGAGATTATGCCTCTGGATCCTGTTAGAGACAAATGGGCTGCATTCAACTGGAATGTTGTAGAGGTAAATGGGCATAAGATTGAGCAGATAATAGACGCCCTGAGCAGAGTTGAAAAAGTAGAAGATAAACCATCAATAATCATTGCAAATACCACCAAGGGGAAAGGGATTAAGCATATGGCTAATAATCCACAATGGCACGGCAAAGCTCCTCCAAAAAAACACGTTCCAATTTTGCTAGAAGAGCTTCAAAGCGAGATTTTGATCGCACCTTCAATTATTGCAGGTGAACCCGAGAATTATGAAGAAAAGGTAAGAAGAGCAGAGCGAGCAGGTGCAGATCTTATTCATTTGGATATAATGGACGGCAAATTTGTACCGACAACTTCATTTTTTGCCGACACTATTAAACATCTGAGAAAAATCTCAAGTATTCCTTTTGATGCTCATTTGATGATTGAAAAGCCAATCAATCATGTAATAGAATACATAGATGCAGGATGTGATATTATTACAGTTCATGTTGAGGCTTGCAATGAATCAGAGTTCGTCGAAATTAACAAAATGCTACTAAAAGCTGGAATCAGTCCTGGTATCGCTATTAATCCGGGGACTAAGTTTCCGTCCTGGATAATTGAACACCTTGATAACATAGATGTAATGATAATCATGTCAGTGAATCCTGGTTTTGCTGGTCAGAAATTTATTCCCGAAGCATTGGATAAAATGGCCGAAGTAGTCAAGACTCTGAAAAGTAACAACTATAAGGGATTTATTGAAGCTGATGGAGGTATTGATGCAACTACGCTTCAGCAAGTTTTTGACGCGGGGGCGAGAATTATGGTAGCCGGTAATGCAGTATACGGCTCACCAGATATCAATTCGAATATTATCCAGCTGAGGCATAAAGCCAATGTTGCAATTGAAACAAAATTATTGGAATTGGCAACAATTAATGACATGAGATCTGATTGGATTAAATCTCGTAAAAATATGCTTATACCTTTGGCAAAAGAACTTAGCATTGAGGAGGATCTCCATGCAATTAAGTGACAAGAACATTATTTCTGATATGAGAACCGCATACGGAAAAACATTAGTCGAAATAGGATCAAAGGATCCTAACATTGTTTGTGTCGGAGCAGACACCACTGATTCACTCAAAACAAAGCTCTTTGGTGACAAATTCCCCAATAGGTTATACAATGTTGGGATTGCAGAAGCAAATCTTGTTTCAATTGCTGCTGGATTGGCAATTGCAGGTAAAGTGGTTTTTGCAAGTACCTATGCTGCATTCTTACCAGGCAGATGTCTTGATCAAATTAGAAATACTATTTGTTATCCGTTTCTTAATGTAAAGTTAGTAGTATCACACGCAGGGCTTACAGTTGGTCCTGATGGTGCCTCTCATCAACAGATTGAGGATATTTCTACAATGAGAACAATTCCAAATATGAGAGTGCTTGTTCCTTCAGATTCTATAGCTGTAAAAAATTTAATTCCACTTCTAAGTTATACTCCAGGACCCTTTTTTATGCGCCTAGCACGTCCTTCAAATTCCAATATTTATGAAGATAATTTTGAACAATTCGATATTGGTAAGGGTAACGTTATTAGAGATGGTTCCGACATAACACTGATTGCATGTGGTCTTATGGTTTCAAAAGCTATCGATGCAGCACAAGCACTTGAAAAAGAATATGCTGTATCATGTAGAGTGATAGATATGTACTCTATCAAACCAATCGATGTTGATCTTGTATATCATGCAGCAGTCGATAGTGGTGCAATTGTTACTATTGAAGAGCATAGTATCATAGGAGGGTTAGGAAGCGCTGTCTGCGAAGTGACGGCGGAAAATCATCCTGTTCCTGTAAACAGGATGGGTATAGGAGATATTTTTGGCGAGTCAGCCAGAGAAACTGAAATAGAATCACTCCTAAGCAAATATGGCTTGAGTTCGGATCATATTATAGAATCTGTTCTTAAATCTAGGAAACGAATAAAAAAATGAAAATTTTTCTTGATACTGCAAGTATTGAATCTATAAAGAAATTTGTCGATATGGGTGTGGTAGATGGGATTACAACTAACCCTACACTCATTTCTAGAGAAAAAGGACACCCTGAAGACATAATGCGAGAGATAGTAAAAATTGTAAAGGGTCCTGTAAATTTGGAAGTTGTCGGAACAAAAACTCAGGAAATGGTTGAGGAGGGATTGCGATTAAAAAAATTTGGTGAAAATGTTATTGTGAAGGTTCCCATGACCATGGATGGGTTAAAAGCAGTAAGAAAACTTGGCGAGAATAAGATCAAGACAAATGTAACTTTGATCTTTTCATCAAATCAAGCATTGCTGGCCGCAAAGGCTGGGGCATCATATGTTAGTCCTTTTATAGGAAGACTGGATGATGCTGGTCAAGTAGGAATGACAGTAATTGAGGAAATAGTTAAGATCTTTGGCAATTATGGCTATCAATCTGAAGTTTTGGTTGCTAGTGTGAGACATCCGATTCACGTTATTGAGGCTGGCAAGTTGGGCGCACACATTGTAACTCTTCCACCTGATATATTGGGCAAAATGCTAACGCATCCTCTTACTGATAAGGGCTTATCTCTTTTTCTTTCAGATTGGGAAAAAGTTAAGAAAGAACACAAGTACACGATATAAATTTAGTTCTCGGGATTAGAATTAATAGGAAAATTGTGACGCGAGCTTCTTAAACTTGTAAAAGTGATAGGACTCTCTTTGGGATTTCATCAAGTTGGCTAACAACCAAGGTCCTTTCATATTCTAGGTATTTCAGATTCAAACCAATATTGATTGCATTGTTTACAGTTTTTCCCATACCCACTGCAACCATGTGAATTCCATTTAACTTGTAGGTCTTAATTGTAGAGCGTACAGCATTATAGTCAGAAGGTTCACCATCAGTTAAAGTTATCATTATGTCTGGTTTGTATGTTTTCATCAACGGTAACAACAAATTGTAAATTTCGGCTAGTGGTGTCCCTCCGCTTGCTTTAATTTGAACCAAATTACGTGCGTTTATAGAAGTCCATTTCACATCTGGATGCTTTATAACCCAACAAGTTACTTTTTTGTTTTTAGTACTAAACGCATAAGCAGAAAATTTCACATTCAAAAATTTCAAAGCTTCACAAAGGGCAACCGTAGCCTTCTTGTACTCCAATTCGTATTCATCTATGCTACTAGAATGATCTAATAACAGTGCAATTTTGGTATTTATCGTATTTTTGAAATCAGTGAGAAATGGCTTTGGCTGAGATTCAATTATGGATTCTACATCTATCTCATCTCCCGTCATATCGTGTATTTCTCTCCATCCTCTTTTCCAAGATCTAATGACTGATTTCAGCTTTGTAATCAAATCGTTATCATAAATTATGCTCTCATCTATACCAACACTATCGGGAACCTCCAATCCAAATTGTTCCATTGCTGAGTAACCCTTATTGTCTGTTTTTTTACTCTCCTTTACAAGACTTTCATACTCTCCTAATATCTGGGCGCCAGCTATAATGTCATTTGAGGATTTTTCCATTTCTTTGTTTCGAATTTTTATCATCTTTTCTATTTCTTTTAGCAGATTTTTTTCTGTCATTGATAATCCAATTTTACTTCTAAGGGTAACAATTGGTATAGTAAAAAGAGAATCAATTTGAAGGGTCTTGATTATTTTGGGAATTTGCCGTTCTATCCATTCGGTTCTATAGTTTTTTTCTATTGATTCATCAATTAATTCTACGGCAATGTTCACTGCACTCTGTACCCTATCTGATTCTGATCCGAACAATTCACCCTTGACATAACCAGTAATAAGGGATTGAGAGAATGCCTCCACAACCTTATGCTTACCATATAACGAATTCAATAAAGGACGCGATAACCAAGAAATTCCTTCATTAAAGATTACTTCATTCTCCATGCCTCTCCATTCTCTTAATCCTAATATCTCTACCCTCTTCAATTCTATTGAGTTTAGGATAAATCCAAAAGCATGGTCATTACTTAGAGCTTTAGTTGAGTGTGCCAATCGCATCGATTCATACCACAAAGAAACGCGCCACTGACGATATTTTTGGAATTCTGTTCCGCTATAATATCTTAATGATGGCATGGAGATGGTGTTTTTTTCTAAATTTGTAGTGGGAGGCTTGTCTTCTATCAATAAAATAATTGCCTTATTATTTCCAGACCATCTTCTGGAAAGAAACGTACCTAGATTTATTAGTACATCATTTCGCAAAGAAAAGTTTTGAACATAAGAGAAGGACATTTTCTTACACAAAAATTGAAGTTATCATGTCCATTACCTTTCTATATTCTACTTCTCCCCACTGATCATAAACATTAGCATATACTACTTCTGCAGCTTTCTTGGGAGATACTTGATTTGTCAACAGTCTTGCAAATGCTATAGACTCTCTTATGCTGGGACTGTAGTATAGCTCCTCCAATGAGGCCGCTTCTCTCAGACTATTGGCCAGTTTAAGTGCATTGTCAATGTCACTCTCTTGTGAAGAGTCAAAGTTTACGTGGTATTTTATAATCTGCTTCTCAATTTCTTTGGGTGGATATTCGAGTCGTAGTCTTACTGGAAATCTGCTTAGTATTTGTGGCGGTAATTCCTTTGTTCCTTCATGAGATAGTGGGTTGATCGTAGCAAAAACAAACCAATTATCCAATGCATTGATTACTTGACCATCGGCTTCTTTCAATACAATCTGTCGTCTATCATCAAGTGCTTCATCAAGTCGCAGAAGTACATCAGCTTCTGCTGCATTAAGTTCATCAAGATATAGAATTCCACCGTCTCTCATGGATTTGATCAAGATGCCTTCTACAAATGTAACTTCTCCTTGATTCATGGTTTTAGTTCCAACCAAATGCGATTCGCGGGTTCTTAAACTGAAATTAATTGAATAAAGTGGCTTTTCATTATCCGAAGCAAATTTTCTAACCAAACTAGTTTTACCAGTGCCTTTTGGTCCTATTATAAGTACAAAAAGTGACGAATCATATGCTTTCTTAATTATATTAAACGAATCATTCCAATCAAAATAATTGGAGTTGGATGAGTATTTTGTCATTCATTATCTATTTTTAGAACATGTAAATAAAAACTAATTGTTGATTTTCATTTAGACCTTAATATAGATTTTTTGTCATTCAGATAATCAGTAATTAGAATCTTATCTATTTCAGCTGGATTGATATAATATGATCTCCCCTTGACATACTTTTCCAACTCATTTACGTAGCTTAACAAAGAATCTTCCTCACTAACCATGATTGTATCTATATCAATTCCTAATTTATGACATTTTCGTGCTTCCAGAATTGTCTTTTCACCGATATATTGGTCAACCTGTCTATATCTATAGCAAAGGTAAACTAATTTCCCTGATTTAGTATCAAGTGATAAGTCCTGTTTTTGCTTTGTTGAATTTAGTGCTTCCTTATCAAGAGCATAAAATTGGGAATAGGGTCTTTCACATAATATTTTATTTCGTTCTTGTTCTGTATCGATGAAGCAGGCACTAGGATGGCCATCTGTCACAAGGACAATTTTCTTGTTAACAGTGGTTTCATTTTGTAGAATTTTCTTTGCCAGTCTAAAAGCGGCCTGATAATTGGTATAGTGCATAAAGCCTACGCCTGAATCAAAAGTCTTGAGATATGGTATATCGTATGGTGATATCTTTGAGGCCAAAGCCCCAAAACCTACTATACGAATTGAATCTGACGGGAAAAATTTTTGGTTTAATAAAAACAAACTCCATAATGCTTTTTTTGCTGCCTCTATTCTACTCATGTCCCCAAACATTGTTGAATATCTCATAGTAGAACTCAAGTCAATACAGTAAACAACTGCAACACTAACTTCTCTCTTTGTTTCATAAACTTCCAAATCATCTGGTTGTAGGTCAATTGGCAATTGAATAGATGATCTGGAACCAGATCTTCTTTGAATAGCATTTAATAATGATCTTGGAACATTAATTAATCTCAGGTCGTCAGACGGTTCGTATTTTTTTGTCGAATCTAAATTTAACGAACCGCTACCACTAAATGTAGTCTCATGCAGTCCAATAGTTCCTTTATTAAGAGCTTTAATTACATCTTCTAGCAATTTTCCTCCTACTGCAAAAAATCCTTTTTTACTTAGCCATTTTCTTGAATCTTTGATATACCCAAACTGCTGAAGTTGGGCTATTATTGATGATTCCGTCCTACTGGATTTAGATTTATCCGAATCACTCTGACTATTTTCTCTCTCCTTCTTCAGGTTCTGTAGTTCCTGCTCAATTTCTTCCAGTTTTGGTTGATCTTCTTTCATTATTTCCCTGCCCAAGACTTTAAGAAAATCTTGGAGTAAACTCTTTGGAATTGATTTTGTTGGAGCCTTGTCTTCCTTTTCTTCTGGAAAGTCAAAGATACTGTGATAAGTAAATTTCTTGATGTTATTACTATATGTGGACATAGATACCTTCCTTCCTATCCAATATTGGTGGATCTGTAAACCTAAGGCCCTCTAGTATTAATTCAGTTACTGATGCGAGATACTCAGGATCTTTCGTGTCTTTAAGAGTGTCAAAATTTATTGCATTTTCTCTTAGAGCCACTTCAAAATGCTTTTGATCTTGTGCTATATTAACTGCCACAATATCCATTATTCCCCTTAATGAATCAAACTTACTTACCTGTGCCTGATAGCTTTTGGGACCCTTGCTGTTACTGGTGATGTCTTGAGAGACATGAAAAGTCTTATTGATTTTGAATTCATTCTTTAGACTTATTAGTTTTTCAGGAGGAAGGTCTGTGACATAGTGCGCACATATTTTTTTGACTGCATCAGATATTATAGTATCCAAAATATTCATTCTGTTTTCATAACTATCATCTATCTCTGAAAGTTCAAATTTTGAAGTTTGACGAATTGAATAAATGTCACTAAAACGAGGAACAGCTTTGATGTTATTAATTATGCCTCTTACTCGTTCAGCTTCTGATATCAAGATCTCTAATGAATGAATAGACATTCTTACACTCACTCCCTTTTCATGATTTATTTCGGGATGTCCCCGAGCAATCCTAGTAATTTCAGCTAGAGTTCTTAAGATAAATATCGGTAACACTATGTTCCTTATATTGGCAATGTTTGCTTCCTGAACCATTATCATCATTTCATCGTAAACCTTTTTTGGATATCTAGTAATGATATGACTCTTCAATCTATCATAAAGCGGTTCTATTATTTTGCCCGAATGGGTATAATCTATTGGGTTTGCAGTAGAGATTATTCTTGTATCTGGTTTGAATATCACAGGATAGGAACCAGTAGTGTAGATACCTTCTTGCAAGACGCTCAGTAAGGCTACCTGTTTTCTGGGGTCAAGCACAGGTAATTCGTCAATACAAAATACACCGTGTCTGGCCAGGAGTAGCTGACCAGGTGAATATGACTCCATATTGTATATCTCTACTCCTCTTTTTGCTATTTTTATTGCGTCAATCTGCCCCACCAGATCCTTTACAGAAATATCTGGTGTAGCAAGAAGGTATTTGAAGCGACTGGGTCCATCAATCCAGATTATTTTGGTATCAAGTCTGTTATTTCTTATCTTGTCCTCGGTTTCAGTAGAAACATAAAATTCTGGTCTAGCTCGTGTGATCTCCTTGTCGTTTAATAATGATACAAGTTCACTTTCTGGAATTAGAGTTGGAATATCATTTGTAATAGATCCTTCCACAGTCGGAATTGGAGAGAGTAAATTTTTTGCTACAGTCTCTGCAATCTTGGTCTTTGCCTGTCCAATTTGACCCACAAGTAGTATGTCATGAGAAGAAAGTATTGCTCTATTAAGAGACGGAACTATGTCCTCATCATAACCAATGATTCCTGAATATGGAAACTGTTGCCTTTTCAGTTTTATGATTAAATTTCCTCTAAGTTGATCATTTGCAGATACATGTTTGTAATTGATTGATAGTAAATCTTCGAGTGTTTTTATATCCTTATAGTTTTCAGGTAAACCTGGAACTGTTTCGAGATAATTAGGATTTGAATTATAACTTTTATGAACAATGTCCTTAAAATTTTCAGTAATCAATTATTCATCAGCTCGATCTACCAACAAATTTAAAGCTTTCAAAGCTTATTTTGGTTTTGTCATAATACCTTGACTCTTGTAGTTTCCTTTCGCATATGTCAGCATGGTTTTTATTTCGGAAAATGATGGACGTAAATATTGTCGATATCCGAATATAGGCATATCCTAAGAATAGCAGGTAAAGACATTGAGGGCAGCAAGAAAATCATTATTGCCCTAAGTCAAATTAAGGGTTTAGGTTATAATTTGTCCCAGGTAATTCTACAATCGTTGAATATTAGTTCTAATATGAGAATAGGATTTTTAACGGAAAAAGAGGTAAGCGATATTGAAGCTGCAATAAAAAATCCGTCTTTGATAGGAATTCCAAATTGGTATTTGAACAGAAGAAAAGATAGTGACACAGGCACAGACAAGCATTTGTTAACATCAGATCTTGATTTTACCATAGCAAATGATATTGAAAGAGAAAAAACCGTCTATAGTTGGAGAGGCTATAGACACATGTTTGGACTCAGAGTCAGAGGCCAATGTACTCGAACAACTGGTAGAAAAGGCGGCGCAGTTGGAGTAAAGAAGGTTACAATGAGACCTACAGCCGGTGGCCCCGGTGCTCCTGGCGAAGCAAAGGAAGCCGGTGCTGCTGCACCTTCAGCCGAATCTGCAACTACAGAGGCTTCGACTCCACAAAGCAGTGCACCTAAATCTCCAGAAACTAAAGAATAGTGAGGCAGAATGGGAGATCCAAGAAAACCAAGAAAAAGTTACAGAAGGCCAAGGCGAATATGGAATTCTGACCAATTAAGTTCGGAATTGTATATTATCGGTTCTTATGGACTCAGGAACAAAAGAGAATTGTGGAAGGCACAAACAAAAGTTGCAAATTTTAGGAATCAAGCAAGAACACTGCTTGCGCTGACCCTTGAAGATAGACAGGAAAAGGAATCGCTTCTATTGTCATTCCTAAATAGGCTAGGTTTGACCAGTACTGCTTCTTTAGATGATATTTTGAACTTGAAAATTGAGGACATACTTGATAGAAGATTGCAGACAATCGTGATGAGAAAAATGGGTTTGAAATCTCCCTTCCAAGCAAGGCAAGTTGTAATTCACGGTCATGTATCAATCGGAAATAGGAAGGTAAACTTACCCGGATATCTAGTAAAGAAAGATGATGAACCAAAAATACTAGTCCATGTAGTAGCACCAAACAAGCCATCTGAAGCCGCAGCCAGTTAGCATCTAAAAATTACTCAACGACTGTTGGTAGATACTTCGTCTACAATATCTATGGCATCTATTTTTCCATCCGAATCCATATCAAAGCCCTGAACTACAACCGCCCAATTGTCGTCTTGATTGAATTTTTTTAGTATTTCGTTTCCATGATTTGTTAAGGCAAGTATAGCTGATTTAGTTCCAGCCGATCTCACTCCTGCTATGATTATGATGTTTACCTTTTCAGAGAAAGGATTTCTGATTTTTGCAATTAACCCATGATTATCAAGCGTATGAGTTCTTCCTTGTGGAGCTATCAAACCAGACCAGTAATTGGATTCATCAAATCGTATTGGTAAATACCTGTTAAATTCTGAAGTGATAATATTCGTTCCAGGGCCGCCAATAGATATGATATTTTCTGTTCTTGATATTTTTTCCGACTTTGCATCGACATCTAATTTTACAACAAAATTTTCTGGTAGGCTACAAAAGTTACCCAAGAAAAAAGCAAGTTGTGTCGAATAGTGGCCATCTCTTGCAGACGACCGGTAAGGACCGTGTGGGTCTGGAGCACCCACTACTATCACACCATTGAATAACCCATCAACAATAAAGTCTTCAAAAAAATTCCGGACGTTTCTATTAATTTTTCCATTTTTTACATTTTCAAATTTCCTCTCTCCCCAATTCATTTCTATTCCGAACGCTGCATATTCTGTTTTGTAGAGTTTCGCAGTGCCACCACGTACGAATGATGTTTCAACTTGACCAATAGCTCTAATGGTTAGTAATTTCCTTATGTAATAATATGCGCTTTGTTCATAAATCTTAAGTTCCTTTGCGATTTGAGCCGGATACATAGGACGACCTGCCAATAAATTTACAATTTTCCACGCTATGGGATTTGACAAAATTCGTATTTCACTAGGTTTTTCGAGAATTAGAATCTCCTTCGTAAATGCATTTTCATCCAAAGAATACACAAGGCTCTTCCTATTCATCAATCAATGATTGGTTAACTATTATATATTAATCTTGTCCGGTATGTAAGGTATCATAATATGGTAAAATTTGTTTACTTTTAAGAAGCGCATGATTCTTCAAAAGCGTTATATTTTTTTTTGTAGTGGTAACTTGTGATGTTAGTAATTATTTTAAACCAAATTAAATTGTAGAATAGTGTTATGTGTTCAATAATTGGATACAAGGGCAATGAACACGCTTCTTCCGTATTAATTGAAGGCCTCAAAAAGATGGAATATAGAGGATACGATAGTGTGGGTATTGCGACCATTAAATCAGGGAAACTCTTGATGCGTAAAGGAGTCGGTAAAGTTTCAGAAGTCAACAAGTCCTTAAGACTTGATGAATTACCTGGTAAATTAGGAATTGGACATACGCGTTGGGCAACGCATGGAGGTATCGTTGACTCTAATGCACATCCTCATCTTGCCTGTAACTCAACCATCGCTGTTGTGCATAATGGTATAATTGAAAATTATGATGAACTGAAAGATGAACTGCACAGGTCGGGTCATGAATTCAGTAGTGAGACTGACAGTGAAGTTATTGCTCACCTTTTAGAGGAATATTTTGAGATTACTAGAGATATTCGATTATCCATGATCTTTACATGCAAGCGATTAGTAGGTTCCTTCGCATTTGTCGCAGTATTTAACTCATCAACTTTGTGTGGGGCTAGATATGATGAACCACTCATAGTAGGAGTTGGTAACGATGACTATTTTCTGTCTAGTGATATTCTAGGATTTTTGAATTACACAGACCGTGCAATTTTTCTGGATAATCGTGACATAGTTGTAATCAACGATAGTGATATCTCTTTTTTCAATTTTGATGGAGATAGAATTTCAAGAAAAATAACACAAGTTGCTTGGGAGCTTGGTGATGCTGATAAAGGAAAGTATTCCCACTATACATTAAAGGAAATTCATGAGCAGAGTCAAACAATAGTAAAGAGCATGGAACAAGACAAGAAGAATTTAGAGAAATTCTGCGATATCATCACAGGTGCCAAAAATATCTATATTACTGGAAGTGGAACAAGTTATCATTCTGCATTACTAGCAAAACAAATTTTTTCAAAATTAAAGATTCACGTTGAAACTATAATGTCAAGTGAATTTCAATATTCATCTGAAATGTTGGACGAAAATTCAGTCCTACTGGCGATATCTCAAAGTGGTGAAACTGCTGATGTAATACAATCTGTAAAATCTGCAAAGAATATGGGAGTTAAAGTACTCTCGATAGTTAATATTCCAACTTCCTCTCTTGCTAGATTGAGTGATTCTTACCTGGAAGTTAACTGCGGGCCTGAAATAGGTGTTGCTGCAACGAAGAGTTTCACAAGTCAAATTACGTTGTTGTACTACGTTGCGGACATTATCGGTAGAAAAACAAATGGAATATCCACAAGTAAGGAGCTTTTGACTACAACAATAAGTCAGGTACTAGAACTGGATTCGCAGATTGAAAGTGTTGCAAATCAGATAAAAGGTTTGAAGGATGTCTACATACTTGGTCGATCTCTACATTTTCCGATATGTCTTGAAGGAGCTCTAAAGATTAAGGAATTGTCGTACATTCATGCTGAGGGAATGGCTGCTGGTGAATTAAAACATGGTCCCTTAGCACTAATAGATAACAATAGCATAGTAATAGTCATTCATCCAAATGACTCTACTTATATTGATACATTATCAAACATTCATACAATAAAATCAAGAGGCGCAAAAATAGTTGGCATTTCAAACAAGAAGAATGAAATATACGATTACCAAATAACTATTCCAACGATAAGTGAATTCCTCTATCCACTGATCGAAGTAATCCCACTGCAGCTTTTGGCTTATTATCTTTCTATTGGTAACAATGCAAATCCTGATTATCCGCGTAATCTTGCAAAATCTGTCACAGTAAAATAATTTAGACTAAAGTTGAATTCAATACGAACTTAAAGGCAACTACTATTCAATCACACCATAATATTTTCAATATTCCTTTCATATTCTTCTTCAATATTTCTCAAAAAAGTATCTCTATCAAGAGATCTATTTAATTTCAATATTAATGCAATTAAGGCACCACCAGATCCTACCCCTTCCTTTACGACACCCTTGTCATACATTATTAGTCCATTTTTTGTTGATTTGCCTAAGCCCGGATTTACGGATAAAATGGGAATATCTGGAGAAATTGTCCTTACTAGAAATTCTAGGTCTGAATTTTCATCTTTGGTAACATAGGAAGTTGTCCCTATGCAAATTTTATCAAAAGAGACATTTAGAGAAGACATGAATGCAAGAACTGCAGCCATCTGTGTACCACCTGCAAGCATTACCTTACATTCAGATTGAATAGCACCCGTTGCAATTCCGGCCACGGCCGGTATCATTGGATCACCCAGCAATGAAATTATTTTGAAGGGATCCATCAAATCTGATATTTTTTGATTCTTGATGGCTTCTTGCACTACATGGATTTTTAGATCATGCGGATTATTTGGCATACTACTGCTGATTTTGTAATTTGCATCAATTCCAAATCCTGTCAATACTCCAAGAGCTGTAGTTGTTCCACCAGGAATGCTTTCTCCTAGAACAACCAAGTCATTTGACTTGGATAGTTGCTTGCCCAGAATCTTGCCATACTCAAATGCCTGATGTGTCTCATAGAGTTCTAGGGCTGCTTCATACTGGATGTTTTTGCCATGGTTAATTCCAAATGAAATAAATGGAATTTTAGGATCGATTTTGGAGCCAGAATTTACCACCAAGCATGGTATTTTTCCAAGTAACAGTGCCGTTCTTGTCAATAATGCAGGTGTCGGTATCCCATCAGGAGTCGCGGGTACTCCTGAAATTGAAAAACATTTTCCATGATAAAGAAATTCAGAATCAGCTGCCGGCGTATACTTAATGAGATCAGGGTTTGCTCCTGCAAAAGTTATGCCTGGAATCTGACTAGTTTCTGTATATGATATGACACATACAAAAATGGGGTTTGTGGTAAGAAACTTTTCAATTACATTACTCTTATGGGAACATACTATATCAAATTCTTTAGACATGTCCTATTACTCATTGACCATGTATTTCAAGAACGCCTCTTTGGTTTTGAAATTAAGCATTGGATTACTTGTTCTTTCATTTAGTATTGTTGATGTTGGCGTGTTACCGTAATTGTGACCAGGGTATACTACCAATGAATCATCTAAATCTGCAACTTTAACTAGACTATCGTACATCTTTTCGGGACTGCTCCCAGGAAGATCAACCCTGCCAATGTTTCCAACGAATAGAGTATCTCCTGTTATAATAGCTTCTTTATTTACAATTAGGCAAATGCTATCTTCCGAATGACCTGGAGTATGCAAAACCTCTAATTCTACATGTCCAATATTAATAATCTCCTGGTCGCGTATTGATCTGTCTTTTTTGTTAGTAGATTTTTCATGTTGCATTATCTCAGCTTTTGTAATTTCAGCAACGTGATCGTTTCCTAATACATGATCAAAATGTGTATGGGTATTTATTATGTATCTTGTAGAAATCTTATTTATCTCTAAAAATTGAAAGATTTTTTCAAGATCCCATGAAGGATCTATGATAACTCCAATGTTATTTTGCTCATCATAAATAACATACGAAAAATTTTGCATATTTCCTACTGGAATCTGAGCAATTCTCATAATCAGACCACCCCTTGTTCCGCCTCAATTGGAATTCCAATTTTCTCAAGATGAACCTTGCCTGTATATTCTTTCTTTGCTGTTAAGCCCTTTTTGATTCTATGAAAGGTAACTGTAGCATTAGCTTTGACGCATTTTTCGTGAAATGTTCCATCATTTGGATCAAGTCCAGAAGGAATATCAACTGCGACAACATAAGCGTTTGAAGCATTTATTAAATCGATTGTTGACGAAAAAGGTTCCCTTATTTCTCCTTTTATCCCAGTACCAAAAATGCCATCAATAATTATGTCAGAGTCAGATATCTTGTTCTTTGCCAACTCGAGAACACGCGGTCCTGTGAGAATTTCTATTGATTTCATTTTTTGAATAATCGACCAGTTGACCGTTGTTTCTTCAGTTTTTATATTCTTCATGTCACCTAAAAGAACAACCGTAATCTCGATTCCATTTTGGGCTGATAAATGTCTAGAGGCGACCATGGCATCTCCTCCGTTATTCCCAGTCCCGCATAGAGAAATTATTTTCTTACCAGCAAGGATAGGTCCTTTTTCAGACACGACAAAGTCCGCCAGTCCATGTCCTGCATTTTCCATCATCAGTAATTTTTTCATGCCAAAAATAGCATATCCGTTATCTTCAATACTATACATTTGTTCAGAAGTAATAGGTTGTTCTTCTGTGGTCATGAATTGTTAGATGAATAAACGAGAAATAAAAATTGTGAGCTACAGAATAGAATTTACGCTAAAAGGCATGAGGTAGTCTTTTAGGAAACACTTCCTCGCCTGGCTATTTCTTATTTCATAGGTACTACCATCGTAAGTACATTTTATGACCGGTAGGTCTTTTATTTTAGAATACCTATCTGCTATCTTGTAGTATTCTTGTAACTTTCTGTGGGCATAAACAGTTTTTCCTTCTTCTCTTATTCTTTTTTTTTGCATAAATTTAAAGGCCAAGATAACATGGGCCGTTTTGTATACCTGAAACATGTCTCTTATCTGAAAACATCTTTGGATTTGATCAGACGGAACATAAAGACTATCTGCAGTACCCGATTTAGCTTCTATCGACAGGAATATCGATTCTTTGTTATTTACGGCGATAATATCTGGTAAGTTTGCACTAGAACCTCCTAAACGTCTTGCACTCCAAACCCTGCCATTTAGTTTTTGCACAAGCACATGCTCAAAACTATAGCCCCTATTTCTTCTAATCCTATTTAGTCTGGTGTAAACATGTTCCAAGCCATATTCCATTTTTCTTTTATTAGCAGGTACGAGTGTCTGGTAGGTCTGTGTCTGATACGCCAAGATATTTTGCATTCCACGAACTAGTATTTAATTCAGAAAGAATGAAACTTTTGAACAAACATGTTTCGAAATATTATACAAGAGTTATTCTAAATATGTATTGGCGAGCATTTCAAATAATTATTAAATATATTGGCAATAATCATCTTTCTTGATGTTATCGAATGTTCAAACTGATGTAGAGGAAATCAATAAAAAATTCAAGGATATAGAGGAGAGAAGGAATGCCATTATTAAGGGAACTCGTGATGCCACAATACTCTGCAGTAAGGCAATAGTCTCCATGCACTCACATAAGAAAAATGAATCAACAGAGTATATCGAAAAGGCCAAAAAATTATTGAAGCAATTTAAGGAACTGGGAAAAGATGATCTTCAAAAATATTTGTACATTGCAGAGCAGGAATTTGTTGAGGCATACTGTCTTTTTTCAATTGCTGAAAACTCTGTTATTCCAGGCAAAAGATCACTTGAAGTATCCGATACTTCATACGTTATGGGACTCTTGGACTGCATTGGGGAGATAAAGCGAATGATCATCGACAAAATTAGATCTGAAGGTACCTCAAATGTAAATGCATTATTTGAGTTAATGGACAAGATTTATGGTACAATATATCCACTGGCGGTATATGATAACTTAATGCCAGGATTAAG
>DASUMD010000142.1:0-3677 GCA_036277875.1 Nitrososphaeraceae archaeon | reverse complement strand
GCCACAACAAGTAATAAGGGGCAAGGCTTTCTTGGCAGTTATGATACATTACTAATCATAGTAATATTAGCCACGATAGGGATAATTGCCTTCATAGTTGTTAGAAGATTCAGATTAAAGAAAAAGACTGGGATCCAAAATATAGAGCCTGAACACAAGGAGGAAAATGGCAGTCATGATAATGACAAAGGAAATGACGAAGACATTGAATCACTTCTGGGTGGTGAGGATTCCACTTACAAGGAGCATTTTCAGAAAAAATAAGGAAGAGATAGCAGAATTATGAATATTAAAGATATTTTTGGAATGTCATTTGATGCATTGAAAGAAAGAAAAACTAAATCCATATTGACCATAATTATGGTGATGGTCGGAAGTAGTTTAATGGTGGCCGTTGGAGGTATTAGTGCTGGATTTGGTGGTTTTTTTAACCAACAGCTAAGTAATCTAGCAGCCAATATCATTTTCATAAATCCAGCCCAGGTGCAGCAAGGTGGAGGAGGGCCAGTCGTTGGACCACCACCAACTCCAAAAATTACATTAAATGCGGCAGTTGAAAATAGGTTAAAATCTTTACCATTTGTTGATGATGTAATTCCATCATATCAATCTCAAGTAATCCTAGAATCTCAAGGAGACTCAAAAGAGTATCAAGTATTCTCTATGGATCCTCAGAAACTAACGGTACTTTCTCCTACGCTGGAATTTGTCGAAGGCTCTACTATACGACAAAATGATCCCTCAGCAATAATTATTTCAAATGATTTGGCCAATCCTCCTGGTGAGTCTGCTCCATTTTTAAAGTTGTTTCAGACCGTTAAGGCTACATACACTTTTGTAGACCCTACAACAGGCAAGAGAGAACAAGAATCAAAAAGTTTTGTTGTAAGAGGAATAATAAAGCAAACAGGAAATCCAAACATTGATAATTCAGCAGTAATCGATACTGAAGTTGGCAATGCATTATTTCATAAATCTGGAAAATTTGATTCATTAATCGTAGTTGCTAGATCAGGAATTTATGTAGATTCAATCGAGCAAGAAATTAGAAAGCTTTATGGTAACGATATTGGAATTACAACTGTTAAGGCTATCATCAAGACTGTGCAAGAGTTTACGGGAGGGATTAGTTCATTTCTTTTAAGCATAGCAATAGTGTCTTTAGTTGTAGGTGCAGTGGGAATTATTACAACTCTATATACATCAGTTATAGAAAGGACACGCGAAATTGGAACAATGAAAGCAATCGGTGCAAAAGGTAGACACATACTTGCCTTGTTTTTGACCGAGGCATTAATGATTGGAATTTTTGGGGCCACGTGTGGCATATTGGGAGGAATTGTTGGTGCTTATATTTTGAGCGCAGGTTTTGCTGGTAACGATGGGGCATCGAACCAATCACAAATAGCTCCTATTTTTCTGGCCGCTGACATGACGAGGGTGTGGTTGATTTCAAGTGCGCTTAGCGTACTAGCAGGTTTGTTTCCTGCCTTAAAAGCATCCAGATTACTTCCAATTGTTGCGTTAAAAAGAGAATAGGATTGAAATCTTTTCGGTTTTTTCTTTAGAAAACGGACTAATTATCTATACTCTTCACCACAATCACCAATAATCTCATATAGATTATTTGCGTTCTCACATACTTGATTAATCGATTCAAGATCCGAGTCATCCAAATTGAAGCTGAAAACATTACTGTTATCATCTATATGATCAATTATCCCGAGTCTTACACCAATAATAACACCTGCAACCGTAGCTTTGGAAAGGATGTAGTTAGTAGCAACATTTGCGATACTTGCTCTATGTTTCTTTGCGATGTTGTCTAAAACCAATAAAAGCTTTTGAAACAAATTCCAATTGCCCCATGTATCTATCATTTTTTTGTATTTTTGCAAGCTTAATGTATTTAGATCAGTAATAGATGGCTCTGTTTTTCCTACGTATCTTTCAGACAATAATCCTCCACAAATACTTCCATAAGTAAGTAAGCTGATGTTATGTTTTCTGCAAAACGGTATCATTTTTACTTCTGGTCTTCTATCAATTATTGAATATTGAACCTGATTCGATGCAATTGGTACGCCCGAATCGGTAATGATCTGCAGATGATCAGTATCAAAATTTGTTAGACCCAGATGCTTAATACTTCCTTTGTCCCTGAGCTCTGATAGATATTTTAGCGCGTCCATGTAATACGGATTATTATAATCCCACCAGTGAAATTGAAGTAAATCTAAAGAGCTTACATCCATTCTGCGAATCGATGTCTCTATACTGCTATTGACCATAGAACGTGTTATCCTGCTTGGCTGTGGCACCCATTTTGTAAACGACTGAATCTTGTCTAGTTCTTCTTTACCCTTTGCTTTTGATAATCTACGCCTAAATTCTCCTATAAAATCTTCCGCTGGACCGTAGATATCAGCTAAATCCCACGTAGTAAATCCCGCATCATGATATCTTAACATATCTGCCATTGCCAATTCATGATCAATTTGTCCATGTCCACCTGCAACTTGCCACATTCCATTAACTATTCTGCAGATAGTCAGATCGGAAGATAGTTGGTAGTACTTCTTATTCATGATACTTATTGCAAATTGTTATATTTTTGTCTTACAATGTCATGGTCAAAATTGCGCTGACAAATAGGGAGGGTTTTGTTGGTTAGTTTACATCTCCGAATTGTAATTACGAGTGGAAACGACATCTTCTAAAATAACTTTAGTATCAGCTTGGAAAAATTTCTATTAATTGGGAATGTCAATATCTATATTTACTTACTAGGCCTTAAAATTGCAAAGCTCATATTAAGTATTAATTCAACATTTTACTATTGGTTAAAACAAAAGATATATTACTTTTATTGGAATTAAAGATTGAAATTCCGCAGGACATTATTTCAGACAAGAATAGGCTAGATTCAGTCAAACAAGGCATTTTAAAAGCAATATCAAAGGGTCCTTACGAGGAGGGACTATCTTTCAAAATACTACATGCATCTTTTGATGATTATCACTCCAAAAGGAGAATGACGTAACTTTAAGATCAATTTCAAAACAATGTTAGATTCATATTCATGCTTGCGTTTGTACCAAATAATAATGGAGCTTAAGACTCAATACTAATTAGATCAGCACTTTTCTAACCCTTCTCTGTGTACATTACCTTCCTCAAATAGTAATGTTACCTGAACTACTACCTAAGCTAACGGTAACAAAATGAGATTATTCATAAATGGCTATCAATAAAATACATTGCCTCAATTTCTTGAGGTTAATTAGCGTACAGTTTGATAAATAAATTCTAAGATTTAGGATTATTGAAGGTAACAGATTTATCTGATCTTCGACCTTTTTATTTTTTCTTGGAGCAGCATACATCCTTGAATAAGGGTTTCGGGTCTTGGTGGACAGCCAGGTACATACACGTCAACAGGGACAATTCCATCTACACCTGGGAGCACGTTATAAGAATCAATATAAAGTCCTCCTGTAATTGCACAGGCACCCATGGCAATAACATATTTTGGATCTGGCATCTGATCATAAACCATCCTTAGCCTTGGAGCCATCTTTCTTGTTACAGTGCCTTGAACAACAATCAAATCACATTGTCGTAATGAACCAAATGCCTCAATTATTCCAAATCTTTCAACATCGTATCTGGGACCT
>DASUMD010000141.1:0-5785 GCA_036277875.1 Nitrososphaeraceae archaeon | reverse complement strand
ATAAGAGAAAATGACCCAAGAAATCCTGAACAAATCCATTATATGCGTTAGGTGTTATCACGCTAGAGAATTTCATCTTACTGACAAGGATGGCTATACCTATTGCAAAAGGTGTAAATGCCATTCATTTGTTGGGCACACAACTGAAGTTTTCGAGTGCTAAATATCTACCAAGATAATGATGACTAGCAGTTATAGAAACAATTTATTTTCCTATGACCAGTTTATCAATTCTAGTTTTGATGAATTAGAACGACTGGCGGGGAAAGAGGGAGGACCACAAGGAAGATTTGTTCCCTATGATAGTAAAGGCAATAAAGGTTATAATGGTTCATGGATATAGATACGGACATTTATCAAACACTGAGCAAATTAAAGGCAAACAAGAAACTGAAGGACCATTATCATCTTTAGATTCTGCAGGTTCTGTTTACATCAATCACAATTATAACTACAAAAAACCAGCAAAATTAATTCATGATTCAATATTCTGATTTTGATGGCATGGCATTGCATTGTACACATGCGTCTTAACTACTATAGTAATGCATCATGCCTTGACTGGTGGGACTTATAATACTGATGTATCTTGTTGATCTTCTAATCCACCAACCCGCCAGTCCCTTTGTTGTTGATGGTGGTATTTGTGTTTGTCATGTTCGAAGTTTTTTGTTATTCCGTTGTTTGAGTCATTACATCAGTAATTGAAGTCGCTGATTGAGTATTCACTGTCTGATTTATACCTAATGATCTAATCACCTTCACTTTACTACTCAGCTAGAGATATTTAGGCGGAATCATCTCATAGGTTTTTTCCTGTCAAAACGGATATTAACTCCGCGTTTATCATCGTACGTTATAGAACATATCTCATCTATGTTCATAGGAATTTTGGAAACAACCCTGCTACAATCAGGACATTTTTCTACCACACCACGTTTGTTGAAACATATAAGAGACCAGTGGCAAAAATCACATAACTCTAATATAATCTCCGGAAATTTTTCTCCACTAATTTTGTGCTGAACTGTGTTGATATCCTCAGTCGGGATTATCTTAGTCTCAGGCGATTCATCGTCTGCTGGCAAGTCTTGAAAATCCACTTCATTATCAATATGCTAGAAGGTACTTATTAGTTTCCACTTCTGACGCAATGGTCGTTCCTTGCCATTCTCCGACATGACATAAATACATGGTATAGCACAGACCGTCGCGAATCACATTTTTAACAATTTCGATCCAGTTAGACTAGTCTACTCTTTAGAGGGGAGTTTTCCTTTTGGTAACTATATGTTTTCCAAATACTATTAATTCATCGTTCTTCCAGGCGATATTTTGTAGTAGTAAGTGAAAGTATTCATTTGCTTCATCAAATGTGAAGATCTTACTGTAGTAATAGGTGGCACCGTCTATACCCAGTAAATTAGCTAAATCGCTTTCAATAAGAAAATATTTTTATTATCTTATGCTTAATCCTTATGTCGCTTGTACGAAAAAAAAGATGCTGAAAACAGGGACTTAGTTATTTGTAAAAATTGTCTGTGGGCTGTATCCATGTTAAAGGGTTCCCAAGTATTTGATCGGTGTCCTGTGTGCAATGGTAAGAAGCTAGAAATTATCCCTGTTGAAGATTATGAGCATTATAAACTAGTGATAAACCAAAAAAGTGGTTTGAGCTTAGAGTTTACTGGTGAAGATTAAGGTTATCAACAAATTTATGATGAATAAGTTCATTAAGAAAGAACGTTAAAACTAGATTCGTTGTCAAGAGTAATTGATATCGCTATAAGAGATTCGGTCCCACAAATATTCAAGCGACCGTACCTGTCAGTACTTCCTGATACTACATTGATGCAGATTGCACCTTTTATGGCAATAGGGCCACAGATATATGTAGACGGATTAATCGTCTTAGAAGGAGAAATACCAATTGGTAAGATTAGTAGCAAACAAATCTTGCTTGCTATTATAAATTCTAAATATCCAGATTGGTTGAAAAAAACTGCTTTACAGATAATGGATACTTCTGAAATCTCTCTTGAGATGGATTACCCGTTGAGCAGAGCCATAGACATTTTCAATCAGACTTCTTTTGCTTTTATACCGATAACTAAATCTGGCTTGGTTGTAACATCTCTCTCTGTAAGGGATGTTTTGCCTGTAATAATGACAACCACTTTTCATGCAACATTAAAGGATATTGCTTCTCCTTTAGTCCTATTATCTAAGAGGACCAATCTCAAAGTTGCCTTGAATCAAATGTTTCAAAAGAAGATAAGAAATATCATTGTCGAATCTGACAACGGCTACGGCATTATAAATGATAGAAAAATTCTAGAATTTCTATTTAGTCAAAATGGTAGGAAAATTATGGATATGAATAGTTTGGGAATACAGGCTGTTGAAATTGATCTGGTTGACAAATTATCTGCAATGAGTGTGAGTGATACTACAACAGTAAGCAAAGCGGCTGAATTATTGATGGATATTAATACTCCCTGTGTACTATTGAACAAATCTATTGTTACTCCGTGGGATATCGTCATGAAGACAATTGAAAGGATCTCCATTTAATTTTAATCATGAGTCAATAGTTATAACTTACTCGCAATCATTTGTGCTGGTTTTTGGTTTGAGTGTAAGATGGTTATTTTTGCAGATAATTGCATATTGAATCTAACTGATTATCTGACTGCTAGTACTGGGCAATGAGCATAGGCCAATACACCTTGCGCCACACTTCCGAGTAACAACCTTCTAAAACCTGTTTTGCCCGTGGTACCGACTACTATCAGATCTGCCCCTTCCTCTTCAGCGGATTCTACAATAGAACCCACAACTGATGTTGCTTCCTCGATAATTTTTGTTTTCGAAACTAAGCCTTTGGTTTTAGCTTTTTTGTTAATATTCTCTGTCCATTTTTTTGCCCGTGCTTTTAATTCTTTTGCCTCTTCCAGTCCGGATGTAGGCGCAGTTATAAAGGATGATGATATTTGTCTCAGCGTTTTCAAATGCAAAACATGAAGAATAATGAGAGAGGCTTTGTACCTTTGAGCCAAGTTAACGGCGTGTTCAGCCGCATAGGTTGACGCCTTAGATCCATCAACTGCTACCAGTATTTTTCGATATGAAACTGACAAACTCATTATATTCCATTATATTCAAGATGCATCAATAATAATACTATTATCATTAACCTAATAGTAATTTGATGCGACAATCTGAGTACCTCAACTACGGATTTTCATCCGTAATGGAGACGGTCATGTTGAGCCTTTTGCGGGACGATATACTAGACCAAAAAACAGGGAGAAGGTGTCTCGCATTGGTAGTAAAGTTAAATGACTAGGACCTACTGACTCTGAAAACTAGCAATAAGAATTGAAAGAGCTTGAAAATAAAATTGTAAAGTCGCAAAGAGAATCTTCAATCGTTTCGCTAGTAACGATCTCCTGTTCTGCAATCTTGAATCTATAGCCAGAGGCTATATTGGTAGTAAAATGTCTAAAGGACTTCCGGATTACCTCATTATCACCTGATAAATAATTAAAGCAACATTTGATAAATGAAATCTTTTGGATATACAGTGATTCAAAACTGATGAATATGATGATGCCGACATTGCAGCAGAACAGAAAAGACATGGTTCTGATAATGTCAGGATTATTCAATAAGTAGTCCTGAGAGAAATTATTAATTCATCTATTTTGGTGCTACTACTATCATTGTCCCCTTAATTTGTGGATGAATTGTCGAGAAGAAGGAGTAATTACCAGGTGTCAGATTTTCAGTAACATATTCTACAAAAGCCCTTGGCTTGATAATGCCAGTATCAAACATTTTTCCTAACATTGGATCATTAGGACCCGACCCACTGGTAACAGAATGATCTGATGTGGCATTATTTGCGATTAATATCTCGCCGCCTACACTTATAGTAACAACATTAGGTTGGAAAAATGCAGTATTATTCTGATCTTCGTTTATCATAATTATTGCTTCTATTGGACTATCATCTACATCACCATGAAAGGTACTTGCCTCGCTCGTTGCATTCTGCGCATAAGAACTGTTGATGACAGGAAGCATTGAGATTATTGCTAATGCCAGGATGCTAATAAACAAGCATTTTTTCATCTGTCCAGTTAAGAAACTTTGAAGATTTAATCCTTTTGGAAACTTGAGAAATTGCTCAGTCAGTTTCTTCTTGTTTACCCCTGCATTTATAATAAATGGACAAACACAGTATGTTGGATAATTAGTCAACTATTCATAAACCCACTCACTAAACATACAGGTACTTCTTAACGACCACTAACAGACTTATTCTATTTCATAGCCTTTTAACGAAACTGCAAGAGCGTCCTCGCACGCATGGGAGGACTAACTGTGTGTTATGGTTACAAAGGATAAAGGCTCAGTCCTCCCACGATCCAATGTCTCGTAATTCATACAAGTAAAGGATTTTTATAAGTAAGTTGTTTGCAGTGAGGTACACTGAAGGTTGACTAGTTATTAATTAGGAATGGTACTTTCATCCATGGTTGAACGTTTACCAATCGATAGTGTGACCCTAAGCAAGTTAATGGATACGCCTGCCGTGATTAGGATTGTAAATATTCTTGATATAACAAGCCTTTCAATTCTGGAACTCTTTGAATATGATGTGGGCATGGGAGATATTATTTATTCAATGGCGAATGGAGTCATTACTTACGATATGTCGGCAATGACACAAGCCGCTGAAGAAAGCCAATTGGAAGTTCCTCCAAATCCACACCTCTACAATGCTTTTGTAAGAAGGAAAGTAAAATTGACAGAAATAGGTCTATACATTTTAGAATCCTTAAAAGGGGATCGATTTGAGCGCAGATCGTCAGACGAGTTTCAACATCAAACGTCTTATACAGATCCTCGTCACCCAACTACAATATCTTAGTCTTTTGTCTTTTTTATTTTATATTGTAACCTTTTAATGCTAATCTTAGAGCACCGAACAAGTCTGGATAACTAGTTTGGTCCTTTTTCAGGTTCAATTCTTCAGCATATGCCGTTCTTAAACTAGTAAGAAGTTTGTCATGTCTCTCCTCTATTGCCAAATATCCTTTTGATAATACTAATAAGGGAACTAATTAATTCTACAAAGCATATGGTATCTGAATAAAGAACATGAGGATCCTGAAATTCAATCAGAAATAAAAAGACTTGGATGGTCAGTGCGCATGGGGAGGTGGCGCACTACCTTTTGCTAATGCTTCACTAAATGTTCCTGCAGATTTTTCATGGAATTCTAGATTTGACTGGTCTACCTTGATTGCTTGAGGAGGACAGACAGATACGCAAGCCATGCACCAAATACAATCATGTTCTCTGATAGGATCTGATTTATCCGTATAATCCACACGTCCATCTCTCTCATGATCCTGTCCGGTGCCAGCACTCGTACTATTAGCCATTTCAATTGCTGGAACATCTTGTTCAGTTCTATACCATTGAAATACTTGTGTTGGACAGGCTTCAATACATGCACCATCCGCATAACAGGAATCCCAATCAACTGCAATCATAGTTCCATGAACGCCTAGCGGTACATATTCTTCTCCTCTTGCCTTGTATGCGTCTTGGACTTCAGTCTTTGTTGCTGTTTCAGCATCTGATCTACCAGGACCCCATACAAAGTGAAAGTGTTCACCATCACTATGGTTGTGTTTTCCTATCACCTTATGATTCCTCGGAAAGTCTGGATCTATTGGCATGACATGTACAAGTCAAATTAACTTATAAC
>DASUMD010000140.1:0-2447 GCA_036277875.1 Nitrososphaeraceae archaeon | reverse complement strand
AGTAGGTAACATAACTCAGAATTTACTTATCAATGATAAAAACGCACGTCCATTTGCTATTGTCTCCGACCCTGTCAATAATTTAATATGGGTAACTGACGAAGCAGGAAAGCTAGTGAAAATTGATCCTGCTAATAACTATTCTATAACTGAGTATTCACCCAGTGGTAACAAATCATTATTAAGCCCTACTGCGTTGTTGATTGATAAATCTAGTGGAGAAATTTATATTTCACAACATGATGGTCACAGAATAACTTCTTTTAATCCATTAACAAAAACATTTACTGACTTGCCAATAATCAATGAATCAGGATTGCCATTTGGAATGGCATATGATAAATATGGCAATTTATGGGTCGCTGAACATACAATAAACAAGATTGCAGTGATCGATACTCAAAAATCAAAAATCAAAGAAGTAACGCTTGAAACACCTGCACCATTTGTTCAGTGGCTTACTTCTGATTCAGATGGAAACATTTGGTTCGCCGAACAACGAGGAAACTCAATTGGGATGATAGAACCTAACGTCGGACAAAATACTCAACAGCAGAAGCAGGAACCAACTGAGAGTCCTATCTCAATCACGACATCAAATGTTGGGTTGAATATCAATTACCAGAATTTTGTTGCGCCCGGTATTCTAATTGTGATTATTTTGAGTGCTTTTATGTATGCTAGAAGCGTCTCGAATCTAAAAGCAAATATTGCAAATATATCAGAACAATAGATTGTCTCCTGAAACTCAATTTTCTATAAGGCTTGTACCTTAATGTTCAATAATGTTTGAGTCTTAGTTCAACTGATGCTAATAGTTTGATAGTGACAGGTGCTGCGATTCATAATTTCTGATAGAAAAATTAGACCATAACCTTGAAATTGATAAATAATGCGATAAAATAATCAAGATTTTGATGAAAATATCAATTGCGCTTTTTTACCGCGCTCAATTTATGACACTTTGGGACACTATTTTGATACTGGAGCAATTAAGTAAACTCGGTTGCTTAAGAAACATAACGTAGTAGCAAAACCATGGTGACGATTTAATCTAGCCAATTCTTAATGGAGGAAGAGAATTAGAAGAAATGGCTATTAAGATCCTATCACACCTTTAGATCGTGACAAAATACAGTAAAGTCAGGCGAATATCTACTCAAGCGTTTCTAATCGCTTCAACAATGCTAATCATCACAATATCTTCTGATTTGAGTACATGGAGCTTCGGACAATTAGATGTTCATGTAAACCAACCGCCTATGATCACCGTCGTATCACCAATAGAAGGAGAAATTAACCAAACTGTTATCATAAATGCATCGATTTCAGATCCAGATGGTAATATAACTTCCATAATATGGAATCAGGAGGATGAATCTGGCCCTGTCAATATGAATATTTCACAGGATAAACAATCGATGTCATTTATTCCCACACAGAACGTTACCTATGTTTTCAGCGTCGAAGGAATTGATAATAACGGATCAGCGACTTTGGAATCAGTTCAAGTAAATATTGGCTCCTGACGAACTAATTGATTTTTTTATATACAATGCTTACTTTTTAAATACTGATCGTAGAATCTGTAAATACCTGAATTCAAAATTTGAGTGAAATAAATTGCACAGTGAATTGAAAATTTTGAGCTCAAAGGAAAAAAATATTTATTAGTTCTAGAACTCTACTATCTTAGACAACTTGTATAAAGATAATCTAATTGTAATCAAAAATCTATTTCTTTTGACAATATTGATCTCATATTTAGTAAATAGTATGGCGTCAAATAATCATCAAATCATTTTTGGGGGGCAAAAACAAATTTAATGAACCTGATTTTATCATAAAAGATTTTGGTATTGGAAACGACGGAAATCCATTTTTAGCAGTAGAACGAACAGCAGGTGGAACAATCCCACAAAAAGAGAATAGTGGGTGGATATGCGTACGTGTTTGTAACAAACAATGGTACATTTTCAGTTTCTTCAGATTGGGTGTATCCTCAATGGCATACACATGAGTTGACATTGAATGGAAAGAACTGTGTGACATCTATGAAAATGGATGGTGGCGGTGCTGAAGTTGAAGATGTCGTTAAACTTACAGAGACAAATGCAACAGATATTCAAAGAGTTATGACAGTTGAATTTACCCTCAGTAGTCAAGATGGATCTTTGTGTGTAACCAAAATATTCAATTCTATCCCAAAGGCCTAGTTTGTTCAATTGGTGTATTAGTACATTCGTCGAATGTACCAGAACCGATATTTATTGAGGCAATTAATATTCATAGCAGCTTGCGCAAATTGCTCGATTCATTAATGGGTTAGGAATGAGCTATTCATTTCCTAATCCATTTTTAGTAATACTCTGGGTCTACCTTGAAGGCGTATAAGTTCTTTGAGAAAACTCTTACATTTTACATCAAGTCTTAGTTACGGCAAAACT
>DASUMD010000139.1:0-2947 GCA_036277875.1 Nitrososphaeraceae archaeon | reverse complement strand
TATATAATGTCCGGTCAACACAATTCAATATTCCGAAATCAGGTACTAAATAGGTCTGATTCACCTGCTCACAGGATGGAATATCAGCGTCCCATTTTGAGCGATCTCTATGTAAAGGATGCCATTAAAAACGCCAATAATAGATTGTCAAAGGACTTGTCCATTGATGAGACTCTTCAAATAATGAATCGGAATAATAATAGTAATAAGATGATCCTAGTTGTTGACAATGAGGATATTCTTCTGGGTGTGGTATACAAACACCAGCTCTTTGAATTTCCCGAAGAATATCGCAAATCTGTTAAGCTAGAAAGCATCATGATAAAGGATCCCTTCTTTGCATATAACTCAGACTCGCTTCACAATGCGCTAGTTAGATTTTCATCAAATGATCTTCAAGAAATGCCCGTGTTATCAAATGAAGATCACAAAGTTATTGGAATTATTACGATATCAGATTTAGTAAAACTATATGACAAGGAGGTTCAGAAGATAACTAAAGTAATAAATCGTTCTGATCTCAATACCAAAAACAATGATACCTATAACATAGATCAGATAAAGAATAAATCTGCTCATTCAGAACAATAGAGATTGATTCAGTTTTTTCTAGGATAAAGGATAAATTGAGAGAGAGAAGATGGTCAATTTTACGATATTCCAGGAAAGTGACTTTGTACGCATATAACCAGAGTCAATCAATTTTTAATTTTGATGGTGCCTCCATGATTTTTGGTTGTGGAGAAGACACTGTCTTGCATGGATCGCCCTTGACTTGGTGAAGTAATTTTATACCATTGTCCACAAGATCCTTGACAGATCTATTGACATATCGTGACTTCGAAAATTGGATTACATTATTTTCCATATCTTCTGCGTTCCAACCTCTACTCCATCCCATGAATGTGAATGGTGGTAAAGAAAATCCCAACTCCGTGAAAAAAACCATCATATTTCCTGCGACATGTTGTATATTGTCCTGTCCTCCAGTAATAATAAAGGACGCTACCTTATTTTTGACAAGTACACGGTCGTGTAATGTTGTTTGATTTTGAACACAATTTAAACGTTCAATCATTTTGTAATATAATGAAGATGCATTTCCCCATCTAATTGGAGTAGAAATAATAACTATATCGGACCAAAGTATCATCTTTCTGTAAACTTCATTCATACCATCATTTTCATCCATCTCTGAAATTGAACAGGGCCATGTACATGCTTGTTCATTAATGCTGTAATATCCCTCACAATTTCGGAATTCAAGATCTCTAAGTTTTAGCAAAACTGTAGATGCATTATATTTTTGCTTTGCATATGTTAGTGCCTTATTTAATGACATTTCAGAAGTTGAATCTCTTTCTAAATTTCCATTCATATTTGTTGTAGATATTCCCAGAATATTCAAGGAATCCGGTGTGGTTTTGTATTCAAGCTTTATTAGGTCTTTCAAAGAGCCATCATATTTTTTGTTAAAAGAGTATACGATTGGTTGATTTGAAACAAAGACTTTTCCATTTTTTATTTGTACATCATAGACAGATTGTTGCTCATCATAACCGGGCGGTGCCTTTCCGTTCGAAATATTGTATTCCCATCCATGCCAAGGACAAGTAACATAATAGCCATCATATTTTTTCTGTATTTTTCCTTTTGTCAATGGACCACCTTTATGCAGACAACTGTCGCCCAATGCAGTAATCTTATTATCGATTCTAAATAATGCGATATCTTTACCTTTAACAGAAATTACTTTACTGGTTCCATTGATTAATTCACTTTCATTTATGGTCTCCACAAATTCCATGTAAATTATTACTAATTCAAGTTATTATAGTATAGCTTTGATTTGTAAATAATTTCACTATCTCATAAAGCATGAATTCTTTTGATAGAATCATCGCTTAAAATGCAATTGACTCTAATACAATTATTTTTTATTTCTAGTGCTACCAACTGTGAATTAGCCAAGAATAGAGATGAAATATTTTTATTACGATCGGAATTGTAGATCAATACTTTATGTTCACTGGTATTATAGAAGGAACTGGAATTGTCAAATCAGTGGCCAAAATAAAAAACGTAAACAGAACTGCTGATAAGAGGGTTGAGATTGACCTGGGAAAACTAGGTAAAGGGCTACAAGTAGGTGATAGTGTAAATGTCAACGGAACATGTCTTACAGCTACAAGGATTTTGAAGACACTAGCATACTTTGAAGTAGTAAAAGAAACTACGAGACGAACTTCATTAGGGTTGTTGAAAGTGGGGGATCGGGTTAACCTAGAGAGAAGTTTAAGAATAAATGATAGAATTGAAGGCCACATTGTTTTGGGTCATATTGACGGTGTAGGAAAAATTGAGGATATAGTGAAAATTCCTTCTGAGACCAAAATATGGATAAGTGTGAATAAACAGATTGCTAATTCCTTGGTACCAAAAGGATCCATTGCGCTGGATGGTATTAGCTTTACTATTGTTGATGTCTCGAAGGCCTCATTTTCAATAGCTTTGGTTCCGCATACATTAGCCGTTACTACATTTAAAAATAAACGGAAGGGAGATAAGGTTAATATTGAAGTTGACATTTTAAGCAAATATGTTGCAAAATTATTACCACGATATTAGTAATTACCAGAAAATCAGTAAACTTTATAATCGTAATTAGAGTTTTGAACCTCGTGTCACCGGTCGAAGATGCGGTCAAGGACTTAAGAAATGGAAAATTTGTCTTGATTCATGATGACGAATCTAGAGAAAACGAGGTTGATATGGTAAAGGCTGCTCAGCATATTGGTCCTCGCGATATAGCGACTATGAGGAATGACGCTGGTGGTCTTATCTGCCTGGCTATACCCTATGAAATTGCTTCAGAATTGAATTTGATATTTATGCATGATTTATTACATTTTGCTTCCAAAAATAATCCTTCGTTATCTAAAATCAT
>DASUMD010000138.1:0-8479 GCA_036277875.1 Nitrososphaeraceae archaeon | reverse complement strand
TTAAGAGCGATGGATATGTTAATTGTTTCCCTTGGTATTTACTTAGATCATATAGGATCATTTACAGCTATGTATTTTTTGTCAGCAGTCAATTCAATATTTCTCGACTCCAGACACTGAAGTATCTCATGCAGATAAAATTGCATATAGATTATGTTGATGAATATAGTTACATATTGACTATGATAAAAACATGGCAAATAATTATGAACTAATTTTATTCTAGGTGATCTATGCTAATAAGCAAAATACTCATAGGAATTAGTGCAGCTATACTTTTGGCAACATCTACGATAATGCCATCTGCCGTATATGCACAAGGTGCCGTAACAATCAATGGAGCTGGAGCAACTTTTCCATTCCCACTAATTGATACATGGAGAGTCGAATACCAGAAAGTAAAGCCTGATGTCAACATCAATTATCAGTCTATCGGAAGCGGTGGAGGAGTAAAACAATTTACAGAAAAAACAGTTGATTTCGGAGCTACTGATGCACCACTCACTCAAAATGAAAGCCAGAAAGCACCAGGAGCAGTACATATTCCAGAAACAATAGGTTCTGTAGTAGCAGCCTATAATTTACCAGGTATTCCTGACAAGGGACTAAAACTTACAGGTGAAGTTCTAGCTGACATCTTTTTAGGAAAAATTACCAAATGGAATGATCCCAAGATACAGTCTCTAAATACTGACAAGACTCTACCCGGTGATGACATAGTAGTGGTTCATAGATCAGACGGTTCAGGTACTACATTTGTCTGGACTGACTATTTATCTAGTGCAAGTCCAGCATGGAAAGATCAACTAGGGAAAGGAAAGTCTGTTGAATGGCCAGTCGGTATTGGTGCACCAGGAAATGAAGGAGTCGCAAACGCCATTAAGGGAACTCCAAACACAATAGGATATATTGAATTAAGTTATGCGTTAACTACAAACACGCCATTTGCATTTATTCAGAACAAGGAAGGTAATTTTGTTGAACCGTCACTTAACTCTACTATGGCAGCAGTAGAGAGCTATGTGGCAACACTACCAAAAGGTGATGGTGTCTGGACCGATGTTACCCTTGTAAATGCAGCAGGTGCTGATTCATATCCCATAGCCAGCTTTTCATATCTACTCTTGAACAAGGAGTTGAGCACAAATCCAAATCTAGACCAAGCCAAGGCCAAGGCACTAGTCGATTTCATCTCATGGGCAATAACTGACGGTCAGAAAATGGCGGAGAGTTTAGATTATGTTCCATTGCCTGATGGGGTAGTAAAGCTTGACCAGGATACTCTAAAATCCCTTACATTCAATGGGCAGCCCATAACCTAATGACAGCAACAATGTGACAACAATGAATAACAATCCTTTCCATTTTCTTTATTTTTTATCTCTAAATTTCTTGTCTTTTGCTATTTGGAATTATGATATAAATAACAATAATAATAATAGATTGATTTTATCAAGTCTATTTGTTAGAAAAATGGCAGGTGGCCGGGTATTTCTGTAATAGGGTCCAAACATAGACAATACATATCAACGCTTTTTGTGGTCAGAAACAAGGGGCATGATAAGATATTTAAAGGACTTGTTGTTGGAGCCGCAGCTTATACGTTACTAATTGTAGGACTTGTCGCCTTTTCAGTAGGCAAAGGATCTGCAGATATTTTTTTGGCAGAAGGTATTAACTTTGTTACTCAATCAAATTGGGATGTGGGCCGTGAATCATTTGGCGCTCTTCCCTACATTATTGGAACCCTCCTGAGCTCTGCTATAGCGATGGTCATAGGAGTTCCAATTAGTTTGGCAATCGCTATCTTTATTTCAGAAATAGCACCCCCTCGCATAGGCACTCCACTAGCCTTTGTATCAGAACTCCTTGCTGCAGTTCCGAGTATAATTTATGGTCTCTGGGCATTATTCGTATTTAGATTCTGGGTAAGAGACTTGATAGAAAAGCCAATATACGATGCTTTTGGAGGATACCTCCCTTTTTTCGCGAAGACACCATTTGGTCTTGACATATTTACGGCGGGAATAGTATTGGCAATTATGATAATTCCGATAATATCGTCAATATGCAGAGAGGTAATGAAAGTCGTTCCTGATTCACAGAGAGAAGCAGCATATAGCCTTGGTGCCACTCGTTGGGAAACCGTTAGAATGGCTGTATTCCCTTATGTTAAATCAGGACTCGTAGGTGCTTCTATGCTTGGTTTGGGAAGAGCAGTAGGAGAAACAATTCTTGTGACAATGATTATTGGCAACGTAATAGGCCCTAGTGCAATACCGACTTCATTTTTCTCTCAGGGTCAAACTCTTGCAAGTTTGGTAGCCAATGAATTTAATGAAGCGTCATCTGATCTACATCTTTCGGCTCTAATTGCTCTTGGAGCCATACTCTTAATCTTGACGATGGCAATCAACATAGGAGCACGTCTTTTAGTTAAAAAGAAAATCAAAGTACAATCAGGGGCCAAATCACAATGACAATGAATTCTAACAAGAATTATAGGCAAATTGTCCTGGAGACTGTAAACAAGAAATATAGGAAACGCTTGCTTGTCGATAAACTTGTTACCATATTTACAATCGTTTGTGTCATCGCTGCGATAGTCCCCCTTGCTAGTATATTACTTGAAGTTATCAAGAATGGAATTAGTGCCATTAGTTTTGAGTTTCTCACACAGACACAAGGTTCTATTGGTTCAGGTAGTGGTGGCATAGCCCCTGCAATACAGGGAACTATTATTGTTGTAGGACTTGCAGCTGCGATAGCGACACCAGTAGGAGTACTAACAGGCATTTACCTGTCAGAATTTGCCAAAGAAGGGGCATTTTCAAATGCGGTTAGATTCTTCAACGATGTCCTTACAGGTCTCCCATCAATAGTGGTTGGCATCGTAGGATATGTTGTTATAGTTTTAGCAATTGGTTCCTTTTCGGTATTGGCAGGAGCACTATCTCTCTCTATAATAATGATGCCAATAGTAGTGCGCGTCACAGAAGAAACATTGAAGGTGGTTCCATACTCGTTGCGAGAAGCAGGTCATTCCCTAGGACTTTCCAAGGCTAAAATTACCTTATTTATCGTACTTCCTACTGCAAAAGATGGCATTCTCACAGGTATTGTCATTGCCATATCAAGAATTGCAGGTGAAACTGCCCCTCTCATAATGACAATACTTGGCACAAGCCTCTTCTTTACCGGAATTACAGGTCCAGTAGATGCTCTACCTCTGAGAATTTGGAGGTTAGCTAGCCAACCATATGAATCTGCCCATGCCTTTGGATGGGGTTCAGCCCTAATTCTCATTTTGATGATTTTGGCGTTGAGTATGGGATTAAGACTATTACTTCAAAAAAGGTCTTTTAAGGCACCTACCTGATCAATATGTCTATATTCACTATATAGATAAAGCATAATTATTGAAATTTTCAATAATGATTGTCTATTGGCCATAGAGGAACCCATCGAAACAAAAGAAACTGTAGTTCAAGCCACTGAAAAGTTCAAGGTAAGGATTGAAAATGTTAATGGATGGTACGGAACAAAACGAGTATTAAAGAATATCAACCTGAATGTGAAGGAGAAAACCGTAACAGCATTTATTGGGCCCTCAGGTTGTGGTAAGACGACACTTATCAGATGTCTAAATCGAATGCACGAAATGACACCGGGAGCTCGTGCAGAAGGACGAGTTGTAGTTGATGGGATTGACATATATGATAAATCAATTGATCCGGTTATCATTAGAAGACGTATTGGAATGGTTTTCCAGAAACCAAATCCTTTCCCTACAATGAGTATCTTTGATAATGTAGCAGCAGGCTTAAAGCTCAATGGCATGACTAATAAAACCATAATTAGAGAAATTGTAGAAGAAAGTTTAAGGAATGCAGGGTTATGGGATGAAGTAAAAAACCAGCTTGAACAACCAGGAATGAGCCTATCTGGCGGACAGCAACAGAGACTTTGTATTGCAAGAGCGCTTGCAATGCAGCCAGAGGTGTTACTAATGGACGAACCAACATCATCATTAGATCCACATGGTTCGTCAAAAATAGAAGAGCTTGTTAGAGTACTAAAAGATAGTGTTACGATAATAATTGTAACTCATAATATGCAACAGGCCGGTAGAGTATCCGACTTCACTGCATTTATGTACCTGGGCGACTTAATAGAATATGGAGCAACAAGTCAAATATTCATGAAACCCGAAAAGGAACTTACAGAGCGCTACATTTCAGGAAAGTTTGGTTAGCTTAATTTAGTTTGTCAAGTTGGCGCGATTATTAGATATTGGACTTGAACGCATAACAAACCTCATCATGGATATGGGCCATCTCTCTGAAGATTTGGTTAATTCAGCATTAGAATCGTATGATAAGGGTACCATGATGCGTGCGCAGATTTTTGAAGGATCTGAAAAACTTAGATTCCTACAAATCGAAGTTACTGATTTTGCAACTGAACTGATTGCAAGATATCAACCAGTTGCCAAAGATCTCAGATTCATACAGTCATCCATGGATGCAGCATATGGTTTTTCAAGATTTGGTAGGTATGCCTACGACATTGCAGAAGTACTAGAGACGATAGGGCCGCTTCGTAACTGTGACAAGTCCCAAGTTTCTCAAATGGCAAGGACTGCGAAAGACATGATAAAACTAAGCGTAAAATCACTAGAAAAGCTCGACAAAAATGCCTCACAAAAACTATACATGATGGATGATAGTGTAGATTCAATTTTTCGAAATCATCTAAAGAAAGTTTTGACTCAAACCAAGAAAAGAAATTTTGAACCAAGGTGCTACGTCTCTGCACTGTTGATACTACGATACCTAGAAAGAATTTCAGATCACGCTTGCTACATCGGGGATAGTGTTCACTACGTAGTTACGGGCGACCCTAGCCCGAGGCGTTAAATAACTATATAGAACATGTATATCTATATGTAAACTACAGATCACTAATCACAACACCCATATTCTACTGATATCTAAATATCTATATTGCAAGCATTTGAAAATAATGAAGTAAGAAAGATCCAGTATACTGGTAGATCTACCTACGTGCTCTCTCTTCCAAAAAAGTGGGTCAATGAATTAAAGCTCAAGGCTGGTGATCCTGTTACTATAATGAGGGAAGCCAATAATTCACTTTCTATAGTCCCCAATGTTGTAAGGGGTCCTAGTACTTTTGAGGCTACTTCTTTTGTTACCAGTGATAAGAGTGGTCCTACGTTGAAGCGTACCGTAGTATCCATGTATTTAAGGGGGTTTAATGTAATGCATTTAAGATCAAAAACAGGAACAATTCATCCTTCACAGAGAGATGCAATCAGAGAAGTTGTTCGCAGGAATCTTATTGGAACTGAAATAATTGCTGATTCATCTGACATGGTAACAATTCAAGTATTGTTGAGCCTTCCGGAATTATCTATTAACACAGCAGTAAGGAGAATGTTTCTAATAGGTTCGTCAATGCACAAAGATTCAATTTCTACGCTGTCGGGAGATAGCCAGGAATTGTACAAGACGGTAATAAAATCAGATGACGAAGTTGATAGATTCAGCCTCTACGTACTTCGAAACCTTGTCATTGCTTCTCAGAATGAAAGCACTTTAAAGGCAATAGGTCTGAAAAGCCCCGCAGATTGTCTTAGTTATAGTGCAGCAGTAAGGAGTCTTGAAAGAATAGCAGACCATGCTTCTGAAATTGCCATAAAGAGTTCACTGATAGGAACAGTTCCTGATGAATTAAGAAAGAGAATTGTAAAAATGAGTGATTTATCACTGCAACTTCTAAGCGATGCAATTGAAGCGTTTCTTAGAAAGGATTATTACTTGGCCGACAGTATAGTGGATAAATCTGAAAACATTAGATCAATTGAAGATGACATTATAACACTAATCGATAAGGATAAGAATCCAAGGAATTACAACAATATCTATGTCAAACTGATTCTTGAGCACATAAGAAGAACTGCAGAATATTCATTTGACATCGCCGAAGCTGCAATGAACCAGATAGTAGGCGAAGTTATAGAAATTAGATAGAATCTCTAATCTGAGTTGATGCAAGTCAGGTAAATTATAATGATTAATAAAGAATTATCATGGATATAGCAAATAATTTTCTAATTTCTTTCAAGCAATTTCAGAAATTTAAAAATAAGTTCAAATAATTAGTTGATTTATTATCAATGATCTTTATTTAGAAACAGGAGACAAGCCCTCAGTATATATTAGGCAAACACCTTCGAATATTTTAAGGAAGGTATGGCAGAAGTTCTAAGGGTTGAAACCCATTGTCATAACGTTTTTTCAAATCACAATAATTACCTTTCAAGATTACCATTTGACTGTGGGGTCACCTTGGAAGAACAATTAGAAAATGCAGCTCTTCAGAAAATTGATGTAATGTTTGTTACAAACCATAATACACTTGATGGTTACTCCCAAATTCTAGAATATAAACAGAATCATGAAAAATATCAGAATTTAAGAATCTATCCTGCTGAAGAAATAACGATTAACAATAAGGGTCATGTGTTGGCTTATGGTATAGAAAATGAGATAAGGCCGGGTATGACGCTGGATGAGACTCTTGATGAAATAAGAAAACAAAATGGCATATCTTGTGCTGCTCATCCCTTTGCAGTTTCAAATGGTATAAGAGAAGAAGCAAGAAAATGCGATATAATTGAATCATTTAACAGCAATAACATTGATATCTTTTCAAATCTAATTGCAGAAAGATTTACCAAACAAAATAACCTGAAATCAATAGTCGGTAGTGATTCTCATGTAAAATCAACTATTGGCAGAAGCATCAATACAGTAGAATCAGAAGATAATATTGATTCTATTTTAGAGAGTTTGGCAAAAGGTAGGTTCAAGATTGGAAAGTTTAACTACACAAGCAAAGAGGAAATGTATGAACACGCTCATTATATTATCTCTTCATCTCGTCAAACTATATTAAACTCAATAAACGAAACGAATCCAAAATTCCATTCATTAGTCAAATGGGCAATAGATTCTTTTATTTCAAATCCAAATTCCAGGTTATGGCATTTAATGAGTTCGATTGGTATGTATTTGTCAAAACGTGTGTCAAAAAAAGTGAACATTTATGGATACAACCCAGTAATTTTTGAAGAAAGATCATGGTCCAATCTCATATCGTTGAGTTTAATTCCGTAATCTAGCAAGTTAACCGTTCGTTTCTATTCAATGGTTTCAAATTGTTTGTTTCTAAGTAGTAATTAACTGATTTTAATTGCAAAAAAGTGAATCAAGATAGAACCACCTAATCCATGAATGTACTAGCAAAGTAAATTAATTATACAAATCATTGACTATTGTCTTGAACTACATACATAGAATTGGCTTTTCATGTTGCATGTTCGCTATTTCTTTCGCTGTGATAAGTCAATCACTTGTATCAGTTCACGCAAGTACATCGTCTTGGCTAGATCCGAGCATACAGGATTTGAATCTGAATGACAATCAGCTTACATATGGGATTCAAACTTCTGTTTCCAATTCCAATGACCAGAATCAAAATAAAAGTAGTGACATTGAGCTAGAAGGAATCGTAACAAAGGTGGTAGATGGAGACACATTAGATATCAATGGAACCAGGATTAGATTAGCTCTGGTTGATACACCTGAGAGAGGACAACCGGGATTTGACCAGGCAAAAGAATATGTTGAATCTATATGTCTTGGAAAGACAGGAGAGTTGGATGCAGATAGCGGTCAAAGGAGAGGAGACAGGTATGGGAGAGAAGTCGGTGTTGTTTACTGCGATGGTGTCAATACGAATGAAAAACTCATGACAGGTAAATTGGCGAGAATTCTAGTTGAGTTTTGTGATATTTCGGAATTTTCTAACGAAAATTGGACCATAACTCAATGCCAAGACAGCTTCGAGTCATCAAATCGTCGATAATTACTAACTTTTTCTAAAATCATTTTTCCAATATGGGATATATGATGTTCATTTGTCTTACATGCTGAATATAAGATTCTTAAACTTTCATTCGTTTGGAAGTAACAGATTTGAGTTTGTATCATTTTGATTGATCGGCTCAAGAGCCAAAGCCTTGTCCGTCCACACAATGGCTTCTTCATATTTACCTAGTTCACCCAGTGCATCAGCTTTATTGTACAGTGCGTCTACAAAATTAGGATCAATGCTCAATGCCTTGTCAAACCAGGTAATTGCCTCTTCATATTTACCAAGATTAGCCAATGTTACTCCCTTGTTATTCAATGCGTTTACAAAATTAGGATCAATGCTTAATGCCTTGTCAAACCAGGTAATTGCCTCTTCATATTTGCCAAGTTGATTGAATATCAACCCTTTACCGTTTAGAGCATCAACAGAGCTAGAATCAATTTTTAGTGCTTGGTCGAAAGTTACAAGTGCCTCTTCATATTTTGAGGAATTTAACAGTGTGTTGCCTTTTTGAATT
>DASUMD010000137.1:0-4178 GCA_036277875.1 Nitrososphaeraceae archaeon | reverse complement strand
GAGGAAGTTACAAAATTGAAAGTTGGTGATAGAGTGGTTTCTCATTCTAACATGAGCTGTAGGGTATGCGATAAGTGTACGTCGGGAAGAGAATATGACTGTGATGAACGTCTCATTTGGGGTTTTCAAACTGGTCCACTTTGGGGTGGTTTCTGTCAATATACTCATTTACCTGAAGTAAATGTTGCAAAGATACCCGATTCTGTTTCATTTGAGCAAGCAGCCGCAGTGTCAATGGTTGGGATGACAGCCTGGCATATGCTTGTAGGAAGGGCCAAGATAAGACCCGGACAAACAGTTCTTGTCATGGGAGGGACAAGCGGTGTCGGAATGGCAGGTGTTCAAATAGCCAAACTATATGGTTGTGATGTCATTGCAACTGCAGGAAACAAGGAAAAGATGGACAAATGTATGGAACTTGGTGCTGATCAAGTTGTAAATCACAGAGAACCCGATTGGTATAAGAAAGTAAGGGAGATAACGAAAAAGCAAGGAGTAGATGTTGTCTTTGAACATATTGGAAAATCAACATTCCCACAGGAAGTAGGTCTCCTTAAGATGGGAGGAACATTAGTAGCTACGGGAGCTACGACTGGATATGATTCTACTATCGATCTAAGATACCTATTCTTTAAAGGGACCAATCTACTTGGTTCAACTCAGGGTAATAAAGCTGAACTGGAGCAAGTAATTCACTGGACAGCCATGGGTAAAATTAAGCCATTGATTAGTACAGTTCTTCCATTCTCCGATATGGCAAAAGGACACACCATGATGGCAAACGCAGAACAGATAGGCAAGATTGTGACAACACCTCAGAAGCTTTAATTTTTTATTTTTTGTGACTAAATGTTCAGGAGTTTATTATTTATTCCTGGAAACAACGAGAGATTTTTAAAAAAGTCTATTAGTCTTAAACCAGATATACTGTGTTTTGATCTGGAAGACTCTGTGCCATCTAATGACAAAGAACTTGCAAGAAATTTGGTCGCAGGACACGTTGCAACCCATGATGAAGATAAGGAACCATCCATCTATGTCAGAATTAATTCAGTGGATTCTGGTTTAGTTGACGGTGATCTTGATCGAGTCTTAGTGAAGGGATTGGATGGTATTGTTTTACCAAAGATTAGTAATAGTCAAGAGGTAATTCAAATTATTGACAAAATTGAAATGATTGTGTCAAAACGTAGCATTTCCGCAAGAATTCGAATCATACCATCTATAGAAACAGCTAAAGGAGTAATAAATGCTAATTCGATTGCTTCAGCACATGAAAATGTGGTGGCATTGGTCTTTGGGGTCTTTGATTACTTGTATGATATGAATATTGATGTCGAATATGATGATCATCCAAGCTATAATTATGCCCGATCAAAGATTCCAGTGGATGCCAAAGCTGCGGGAATTGAAGCAATGGATGGTATATGGCAAGAGGTAAATGATCTTGATGGTTTGATTAAAGATGCAACAAATGCAAAAAAACTAGGTTATTCAGGTAAAACGTTGATTCATCCTTTACACATAAATCCCGTTCACGATATTTTCAGACCAACAAAGAAACAAATAGAATGGGCAGAAAAAGTATTAGCTGCATTACAGGATTCATTTGAAAAGGGGAATACTAGAGGCGCAGTACTATTGGATGGTAAAATGATTGATGCTGTTCATTACAAACAAGCGAAGGCTGTAATAAACGCTGCAAAACAATAAAGTATTACGAAAATGAATAGTGTTCCTATTTAACGAATCCTTTATTAAAACTATCCGGATATTTGTCTTTTCCTATATCTGCTAATGGTTAGGATCTTACGTGCCACTCACAAATACTCGCTAAATAAAATAATAAAAAGACATCAAAAAATATATGAAAATACAACATTCAATATTCCACTATCCAAGGTTAACAAGGTTAATCGACGTTTATTAATGCATGTTACACATGATTGTTCATGATATTTAGAAAAAATAAGGACAGAGGCAAATCAAATTCTGAGCAAAGGTGTTATAAAATTGATCAATTCATATGAATGTTTGATGATTGCAAAGACTTGTAAATCCAATACTGCAACTGGAAAGGTTATTTATACCTTGGAAAATCCGGATTCAATTACTTATCTGGGTAAGAAAGATATTTTATTGAATCAATTGATGGCATGCGAGAAGTTAATTAATTATGCAAAGGATAACAATGACTTAGAATTAATCCAGGCAGAAATAAATGAATTAAGGCTGATGTTGGATCTTGTAACCTAGATTACAATTACCAATCATTTTTCCTACTAATATGGATTTTAGTTATAGCGAAAGTCATGTTCTCAGAATATAATCTATATACTGAGTACCCCCAATCTAACTTAGTGTCCAGTTCGCAATCACATAGAGACAGAATTTACATCGTTCGAGACATAATCATGAAACTTGTTGAATATGGCCAACTTAACCAGACAGCCTTAGTTAGTTATTGTGGGCTAAACTTGAAGAAGCACAGAAATATTTTTGACAAAATGGAGCTCAATGGACTGATTATTAAGACAGAAAAAGGTTTAGGAAAAAGGACGGTAACTGTTTATAGTGCTAGCCAGAAGGGCTTGGAATTTTGCAGAACTATCATAGAACCTTATGAAAAACTTTTTCCAAGATCCCCTGATAGTAATGGAAATAATACTAATAGCTTAGTAGACCCACATGAGTATGACTGATTAGGGGTTAATCTTCATAGTCTTCTGTGAAACCCAATTCTGATTCAATATTCTTGCGAATTTGTTCCTTATTAGTCAAATAGCTGGTATACCTTTTATTCCATTCACTAATCATCCGATATTGCCGCAACCCAGCAACAATCCAAACAGTAGAGATAGAAATTACTGATCCGAGTAATATTATCAACACGAGCCCAAAATCATCCTGATTCTCAAGAATGGTAAAGAATGATGAATGGGTTAACAAGAAAACAGAGAGAGCTATTGCAAGCGGTGCCAGTATTAGAGCTGAGATAGAGACACCCTTAAGGATGGTCCTAATTTTTGATATCTGATCAATAAAACTGTCTATGAGATTTAAAATGTCAGTACTATTTGATGTCATTTCTCTTTTATCATCTTGAGATGGTCCCATAGTTAACGCTACTGTAAACTCTGTTATTTAGATTCTGGTTAGGATGTTGAAAGTTACGAATATCCTTGCTTAGAGATTTTATCATTTGTTCACTCCAAATGATATGAGCATCACATTTATTTATTTGGTAAACACTTAATCGATAGATAATTCTTAATACATTTATGAATTCTAATTGATATGATAATCTTAGAATATAAACTGTGAAATAGTCCCATATGAAATTCTGCGGGCTGAGATCCATTTTTACTTTCTAGTTCAATGATTTACTTAATTAAGTTGAGGTAACATAGTTCAATGAAAATAAAGGCTTAAATGAAGTTATACTGCGGTTATACGCTTTAATTCACAACTAAAAAATCATGTGAAAAAAATCTGGAAAAAAATCTAGTATACTTGATTTGTAGGGTATAACAGTTATAAACCAAGAAAAATCAACTGTATACCAGGTTTAGCTGTGTGAGAACTGATATTCCTTATTATTCTCAAATAGTATCATTAATAAGAACAACAAGGAATATGAAATGGAATCTAGATTTTAGCTATTTTAGAAAGTGGATACTTATAGGATTTCTATTAGGTATCGTTGCGGGTCTTAGTGCAATAGGGCTTTTTCTTTCCGTGGAATTTTTTACAGGTCTATTTCTTCAATTAGGAACAGGCTACTCTCCTCCTTTACCGGGGGGTTTCCAGAACGGTTATCAAAGTTACACTCTAATTATTGAGAGACCTTGGTTACTCCCTTTGATATGTGGTCTTGGAGGCCTGTTAGTTGGTTTGATTACAACTAGGTTCTCGCCGGAATCTGAGGGGCATGGTACCGATGCAGTAATTGATGCTTATCATTACAAAAGTGGTAATATCAGAGCGCGGGTTCCTCTTGTAAAGGCTGTTGCTTCATCCATAACTATTGGAAGCGGCGGAAGTGGAGGAACTGAGGGTCCCGCAGGACAGATTGCTGCTGGCCTTGGATCAGTTATAGGAAAGCTATTCAAATTGAATGAGGATGAACGAAGAATTGCTGTTGCCGCTGGCCTTGGAGCTGGCATAGGAAGTATATT
>DASUMD010000136.1:0-2052 GCA_036277875.1 Nitrososphaeraceae archaeon | reverse complement strand
TTATGATGTTAATAACTCTATCCGTTCTTCTATACTTTGGAGTGTCCCAGGCCTTTGCTAAATTCACCGTGTATATTCTTGTTGTATTTTCTTCAGACATTTTCAATCATTGCCTAACTACTATCCTACGTTAACATCCGACCTTCTCCAAGCTCTTCGCTTTGGATTTGTTCTAACATGACGATGGGTCCTAATTATTACCCAGGCTGGCACTGGTCTGTTCTGTTTAACCCTCTTTATCAGTCTCTTTTTTCTCGATGTATTCTTTCGTGCAGCCATTTTTCTACACTGAGTTTTTTGCCTATTTTAAGTGTTGGTTTATTTTTTAGTTTCAGGAATCGGCAAGAAATAGGAATTCATTTTCTCTATGATTATAACTCCTGTAAATAGTTGATTCGAATATCTAGTATCTCAATGCTATACCTCAACACAACCAAAAGATTAAAGATTAATTCCCAAACATGAAAAATATGAAGCAAATGGAGACAGAATTTGTCTGTTCTATGTGCTACAAATTCTTGAGTACCATATACGATAAAAGAAAAATGAAGCAACTTCGATTACTGTCGGACCAGATGGTTCATAGAGATGGTTGCAAAAGCATATATCATAAAAAACTAACCGATTCATTCAAGACTTAACGTAACTGTCCGAATTAGATTTTTTCTTAAATCATTTCATTTCGGTATTTTTCTAATGATAGCAGACCAGAAAAAATATTTTCATTAATTGGTGACTATAATTTTACCTTCCATGATTCCAGGATGAATTGAGCAATAATATCTAAAAGAACCTACTTTGTCAGAAGCAATAACTGTGGTAAAATCTTGACCACTTGAAATAAAACCGGTATTAATATTAAGATCATCTACAATAAAATCATGTTTTCTAAAATCCTGATTTGCAATACTAATTTTTAATGGCTGATTGATTTTGACAGTAATATCTGGATTAGTAACATTAAATTTGTTATCTTTCATTAACATAATGATACCCTCATTCATTGATAATTGGGTATTATCTTGAGATACTAAATTCCCAATTGCCCATAATGAACCAACAATGATGAACGAGATTGCAATGATAGCTATAATGTTATTCTTCAAACTAATTTTTAAGTTAGAAATTGTAATTGATAAAATAATACTTGACAAACATACTTTTTAAAATTAATTTTTGTAAAGATATAAAATAATTAGAAGTTTCAAAAGTAACTGCGGCAGGTTGACTATTCTGTGGGGGTTTCTGTATTGGCATCAGCATTTGCCGGTGCGCTTTCAGTCTGACTTTGACTTTCAGAATCACTGACAATCTCTGCAGTTGCAAATCTATTTCCAACCTGAATTATCTTTATTTTTGTATTTTGACCTACCTTTCCATTCTTTACGAAAATTACAAATCGCTGTATCCTTGCTATTCCATCTCCCTTTCTACTTAATTCCGTGATCTGCACGTCATATTCCTTTCCTACTTCCACTGGTTTTGGACCAAACATGTCGTTTGTCTTAAATCCGTTGTAACTCATAGTTAATCTTGTCAAATAAATATTCCCCATATAAACTGTCAAAATTTGTCCATATCAAGTCCCTATTCTGAAATTTTCGTTGCACAAGCTTCTCAGACATTCAATGGCAGATAGAGATGCCAAGTAACTGGTTTTAGGATTTGTAGGACTTGGAATGTTTTCGACTACAATATGTATTCCTCCAAAGCTCCCTTTACCTACTATTTCATGTTTATTTACCGATATCAGTGGGTCTGCTATTATCTTTACGCGAGTTTTCTCTAAACCAATTCCAGCAAGTGCGATTGAAACTGCTACATTCACATTTGCAGGAAAAAATTCAATAGCTGTAATAGCATTACCTTCAAAAAGGACTGTTTCACTAGTAATCTCATCTAACCTAATTCTTGAGCTCTTGAAAAATGGAGCACCTACAAATGATTTGGGATGCTTTGTTGTTGTAATAGTCAAACTATCCAGATATTTTTTTACACTTCTAATGGAATCCAGTCCAGCGATAGCACCAGTAGGTATCAATATTCTTGTAT
>DASUMD010000135.1:0-9454 GCA_036277875.1 Nitrososphaeraceae archaeon | reverse complement strand
GAGTTTTGGTTAATGTTGGAAATTACAAGTTTAATGTACGTCATTTGTTAATTATTGCAGTACTAGCTATTGCATTTTCAACAGCTTTCATTATGCGTTCTTTTCCAATAAAGTACGGTTATTATCTCAATGAATTTGATCCGTATTTTGATTATAGAGCAACCAAGTATATTGTAGACAATGGGCTTGAAGCATATCTAAAGTGGCATGACAACATGTCTTGGTATCCTGACGGTCGAGACATACCAAAGACATCACAAGTTGGTTTACACGTAACAGCGGCGTATCTATACAAGATATTTGGAGGAAATAGTTCTGTTTTAGATTTTACAATCATTTTTCCGGTTGTAATAGGGTCATTAACAACTATTGTTGTCTTTGCATTAGTAAGATCACTCGGTGGAACCACCGCTGGATTGTTTTCCGCACTACTGATTGCCTTTACTCCTGCCATTATTCAACGTGGAAACTTGGGTTGGTTCAAATCTGAACCTCTTGGTCTGTTCCTCGGGCTTTTGGCGCTTTACTTACTTATATCTGCAATGAAACACAAGCCCAAGATAGCTATTGTAAAAGCAATTGCAGGAGGATTATTGCTGGGGCTTGCTAATGCATCATGGGGTGGGATTCAATACTTTAGTATCCCAATTTCATTAATCTTCTTTGCAGTAACCTTCCTACGAAATGATATCAAAGTCCCCTTAATTGTCGCCATTGTGTTTACGGTTGCGGCAGTGTTAGCTGCTGGAGTGTCTCCTAGACCTGGTCTATCTTTTGTATTTGGACTCCCGGGCATTGCTCTCATCGGAGGAACAATATTTTTGATAGCTTCATCAATTGTCAGGAAATTAAGCTCATCCAATACTTTTATAAGAAACAATTGGATTTTGATTGGAGCTTTTTTCGCGATCGCCGTTGGTATTGTTCTATCGGGAAGTTTCTATGTATCCTCATTTAGATATCTAAACGCTATTAATCCATTTCTATCTTCTCAGATTCCTCTCGTAGAATCCGTTGCTGAACATTTCACTCCAACATTGGTAGAATACTTTACTGATTATTCAATTCTGATAATGTTTGCAGGATTTGGGGCACTTATGGCATTCAGACGCCGAAATGATATGTCAATTTTCGCTCTAATAATTGGCATTACCGCAGTTTACGTAAGCGCAACTTTTGCACGATTACTTGTATTCTCATCTATTGGAATAATACTCTTGGCAGGATTGGGTCTTTACGAAATCACCAGAACGATAATGAATTACAAGGCAATCGAACCTTCGCATAAAAAGAAGAGAAAGGCGGAAGGCGAAAAAACCTCTCAAATGGACAGACCAATAAAAATAGTATATTCTGTAATAGTGGTTATTCTAATTTCAATTCCTGTCCTGGACAATGGCGTCTTGTACCCACAAAATTCAAATTGGTTGAGTTCAGCAGACATTCCCCCTTCCATAGCAAATGGTGGTACCGGGTTTAGGGTCAAAACGAATGATTGGATAAATGCATTAAACTGGATTTCTACTAATACATCTTCCAATTCAGTAGTTACATCTTGGTGGGATTACGGTTACTGGATTACAACATTGGGAAATAGAACTAGTCTGGCTGATAATGCTACAATAAACCAAACACGAATTGCAACTATTGCCAAGATGTTTATGGATCAGACGGATAATGGTCTTAAAATTGCACAAGATCTAAAATCTGACTATATTGTTGTATATATTGTCGGACAAAGATTTAGTGGGATTAATGGTAGTGAGCTTTATGTTTTAGGTAATGGCGGAGACGAAAGCAAAAAACAGTGGTTTATCAGAATAGGAGGATTTGATGAAAATAAGTACCTTGAACAAGACGGTTTCACTCCTACACCCTTCTTCTGGAACAGTACGTTACTAGGTCAATTGATACCTTTCACTCCTGTCTCGTATATACTAAATGGCGCCCCATCAGCAGAATATCAACCAGGCGCGATGGCCATTTATTCAAAAGACATCAAGTATCCACAAAATGCAACTGCTCAACAACCATTGAAACTTGTATATTCTTCAGACAGTTTTAGGAGTAACACGCCGGGTCTATTTTTCGCAGTATTGATTTATGAAGTCAACCATAACTATGTACCTAAAACCACATCGGATCCATATAATGAAATTGTTGAAAATGAAGAGAAATTTTCAATAAACTCCTCCATGACTAATACTACTATGACATCAAATAATGAATCTAAGTTGGCCGTACTAGATACGGCTCAGGGTCCTATAACTATGGAATTCTTTCCAAATGTGGCACCCATCCATGTTTCAAATTTTGAGAAACTTGCAGAATCTGGATTCTACAATGGTACTATATTCCATAGAATTGTGAAAGGATTTGTAATTCAAGGAGGAGATCCAAATACAAAAAATAGCACAAACATGGCAGCATGGGGAACAGGTGACCCTGGTTATAAAATTAAGGCTGAATTTAGTAACATACCGCACAATAGAGGAATCGTTTCAATGGCAAGATCCTCAGATCCAGATAGCGCCGGCTCACAATTCTTCATTGTGTTGAATGACTCGAGATTTTTAGACAATCAATATACAGTATTTGGCAGAGTAGTAAATGGCATGGATGTTGTCGACAAAATTGCTGCATTACCAACAATTCAGAATGATCAACCACAAGATCCAAATATGGCCAAAATAAATTCTATAAAAATAATAGATAGAAATGCGACCACAAACTGAAATCGAAAGAATAGTGAATTGATAGATCCTATTTCAATAAGGCAGCATAAATGAACGGTAACAATGTAGTTGCCTCACCATGTATTGTAGTTTGTTTTGCTCTTCCCTTTACTTTTCCCCAAGATATTGCTTCTGCAACTAAGGCCCCACTCAAACTACCATCCCACTCAGAAGCTGTTGTTATAGAAACTGCATAGTCCAGTCCTCCTCGGAATTGATTCCACCACAGGGTATGATGTTTTGAAATTCCGCCTCCAATAAGGAAAGCTCCAGTTTTGTTAGCTTCATAAACCAAGTCAGATAGCCTGGTTTCATCCAATAATATATTTACACTAAAGTCCTTGTGTTTCTGATAAAAGAACCAAATCTGACTTCCAACGGCTCCATCTACTATGCCAGGCACTATGACTGGGATGTCATTCTTGTATGCCCAGTACAAGAACGAGGTATCATCTAATGTTTGTCCTATACTTTTTGTTAATTCAAACGTTGAAATACTTCGAGATCCTTGTTTATACAGATCGTTTAGACAATCTTGCACCTTTTTTTCAATAACCGGTCCGTAATTATTCTGTGGTACCAGTACATTTCCCAATCTATGAATATTTTTCCTATAGAGCAAGCTATCATCCATCCGAAAGTCCCCTGCATAGTATTTTGTACTTGTTCTTGCAATATCATGGTCTAATGCACCACAGGTTGTAATCACGCAATCGAACATCTTGCGTTTTAGCATATCCTTTATGATTCCTCTTGCTCCTGTCGAGATAATAGAACCTACAAATGACAGGAATTTGGTACATCTGTTATCCTTTGTCATTGTACGGATTATATTAATACCATCCGAGAGATTTCTAGATTCAAACCCGCCAGAATTTGCCATACCATCAATTAGTAAAGATATGGAATTGGATTCAATTTCGTAATCACGTACTGAATCATTCAAAACATTCTTTCGTAATTTTTTTGTGCCTTTTGGTTTCAATTTCCTACAGTTAAGCTGCCAGATATATTATTATTTTTTTCTGTTTCAGTTTGAAAGTACCCTGCGTTAAGCCGCTAAATTTTATATAATATACTCAATACTTGGGAGAATCAAAAACATCGTGGAAATTCAATGTTTCGTCACATTATTATAATGATAATTTGGTATATCCTCAGATGCGTGTAAGATATTGGCGTTTAGGAGTTAATGACCTATTAAATTCAAATTACCCCGTGGAGAAGGCTAATCACTGGGACATTAAATGTCTACAGGGAGAGTATGAACACTTTGGTGTTTTTTGGTTTAGATATGGAACACCATTTGATAAGGAATTAATAAATGGTATCTGTTTCTATTATAACGATATTCCGCAAGAAAAAGTTCAACAATTACTAGATTTTCTGCAACAAAAATACGGAGGAAAGGGATTATTTAGGCAAAGTCGAGTTTTTCTTCAAGGTTCTAGAGAATTTAATGAAAAAAACCAAATAGCCAATTTAGCCAATGAAATTAGTACCAAATTCAATGGGCCGGTAGAGATCACACTTGAATTTGAAAAGGTTACTCAAGAAGAACAGGAACAAAACGCATTTAATTTTCCTGAAGGAAAGGCATTGCCTATCACAGGTACAGAATAAACTCAGGCAACCATGATCATGAGGTAGAGATAGATTGATGATCTGTTAGGCTTCTGTATTATTGTCCTCAAGTATGGATTTTATTTTCTCTCTTAACTTGGAAATACTGACTGGTTTGCTAATAAAATGAGTAACATTGACAGATGGAATAACCTTGCTGAATTCTTCCTTGTTAATTTCAAATGCGGTAATAAATGCAATCTTCATAGTAGGATCATTTTCTTTTATCCGCCTATACAGTTCAAATCCGTTTACTTTAGGCATTCGAATATCCGTAATCACAAGATCATAATATTTTGGAGGATGATTCTGAAAATTATTGATGGCATCATCACCTTTTGAAAATGTCTCGACCTTGAAATCATTTTTTGACTCTAATCCTCTTTTTATGACCGAAAGGATATCAGATTCATCGTCCACAATCATTATTCGTGGTGGAGAATTAATTTTTTTACTTTCCGTCATATGTTGATTTTTGATAGGGTTATCATATATAATAAGTTTCATTATGAGAAAATTGATATATCAAAAAAAATAATGTCTTGAAAATGAGCAAAAAAGTAGACTGGTTAGGCCTCTTACAGGATTCGAAAATTAAGGAATTTAATGAATGGAGAATGGCCAATATCTTTGAGAAAATTGATCTTAGTGGAATAGATTTTTCTGGAAAGAATCTTTCAAATGCATACCTAAACGGCATAAAGTGTAATGGGGCTAACTTGTCAAGCTGCAATTTACAAAGGGCTAATTTTGCTCAATCTGAGGTTATGGATTCAAACCTTGAGAATGCAGATTTGACGGATGCAATTTTTATTTACGGAAATTTGAAAAATAGCAAGTTAATGAATGCAAATCTGTCGGGAACGAACTTTATGTGGTCAGATCTAAGAAATTGTGATCTAGGGGGATGTAAATTTAAAAAGACAGTCTTTGTTGAAGCTAAACTGCAAAATGCAAAAATAGATCAATTAAAAAATCAATCTGTTTATCTAAAATTTGCAAAGCTAGATTAAGTGTTTTTAGAATCTCATTTTTGAAAAGTGTGTGTCATGTATATACACGAGGGCCCCAATAGTTTAATACGAATGAAATGTCTAGATAGACTGGTTGGAAGTAGATAAGATTAGAACATTAAAGTTACTGGGTAAATGGTCAGTCAATAGGGCCATAGGCAAACGACGTCCACTAGTGGCTGTTTTCAGTTTGACCCATTATTGTAACTTTTATTGTCCTATGTGTCCTTTCGGGGATTCCAATAAAGATGGGCAATTAAAGCTTGTTAGAGAAAGAGACTTGACTACTGAACAGTGGAAAAGTATTTTTGATAAAGTCTCAAAATATTGCGTCTGGTCAATTATCGAAGGTGGTGAACCAACAAGCCGACCAGATTTTATTGATCTTGTGAGATATCTTCATAGTATCAATATGCCTACTTCTTTGATTACAAACTGTTCTCTTTTACATACGGTGGACCTTGAAAAACTAAAAGAATACATCCAATTTATTACCTGCAGTATTGATTCAGTTCATGAAGAACCTTATTGTAAGGTACGTGGTGTCTCTACTAAAACCTACGACAGAGTCATGGAAAACATTGGACTCCTTAACCAAAGTAACATATCTCATTATTTCAACAGCGTAATTACCAAATTTAACACAGAAGAATTTATTGATCAAAGTTATTTTGACAAGGCTAAAGAGCTTGGATCAAACGCAGTTTCTTTAACCTTTGTCGAAGATAGAGCTGACGTATCATATTCTTTATTACCGGATAGAAAAACTATGACAAAAGTTTGTGAAAGCATTTTGGACTACGGTAGAAAAAAATCATCACCCCAAATTATGATCCCGCCGGAATATTTTGAACAGATAATAGAGCATGGGCGTACTACTTTCGATGAATGTGGAGTATGGAAAAGCACATTTGTTAATGCAGATGGTACTGTAATGGTACCATGTTGGAAATTTAACAAACCAGAGAACACTTATAATTTGCTTGAGCAAAGTGTTGAAGAAGTTTGGAGTGCACCTCAATGGGATATCGCTAGAACTTGTCACGACTGTCAGGTACTAGGATGTATATGGTATTCCTCACAACCGATCACAACTTTTGCTAAAAACTATATGAATGGCCTGTCAAGGCTTATCAATCAACATAAACCCGAACTGCTTCGTTGATTGCATAATCAGATGCCCATTAAGAACTATAAATTTTGCACTTTAAATTAATCTACAAAATTTGCTTTACACGAATGTTCAACTTGTCTTTATCCCGATAAAGTTCACCAATAGCTTTGAATTCTCGTCCTTTTCTTATCAACTCTCTTGGACCACGATAATCATAGTGATGCAGCAAAGCTTGCCATTTACCGTTAACCAGTACTATTGCTTTACCCATTACCAGCTTTTCAATTTCAATCTTAAAGACTTGTCCTTGAATTTTTACCACATTTTCGGAAAGAATTGCCTTTCGGCCAATAATTTTTATTTTTTCCAATTTCTCGAGCATTTTTAATGCTGCGTCTATAAGAGCATCGTCTTGTTCTAATGTTTTATGGACCAATTCGATATCTAATCCACTGTTTCCATGAATAGATACTACGGAATATATTTTCCTTGCAGTACGCTCTACAAGACTGTCAAGTCTTCTTAGATTGGTATCGATAGTAGAATATGGAATCTTGCCGATTGGAAACTTTTTGATAATTGATGATTGCGACTTTCGTTTTGCTCTTTCTCCAAATCCATCCAAACACGAATCAAGAAATTCAATCTCATATTTGGTCATAGGATCTAGTTTCACATTCACTCTATGAACTGGTTCTAATTTGAGTTGTGTATTAATAGATGAAAGAACTGACTTCATTTTTTGTATTTTTTTTCTACTTACCTCGAGATAACGTTCATCAATCGTATCATTTGTCGCAAGAATTATTACTGAACCAATATTTTTTCTTCCAGTTCTCCCTCTTCTTTGAATATGCCTAATTTCACTTGGTATTGGTTCATAAAATACAACTAGATCGACTTCAGGGATATCAAGCCCTTCTTCTGCAATAGAAGTGGCCACTAAAACATTAAACTCACCTTCTCTAAATTTTTTCAATATGGAATTCTGTTCTTCCTGTCTCATTCCAGGATCCCCCTGTCTCTTTGATTGCCCTACAAACTTTGATGACCTAATCTTGTTTTTTAATAACAATTCAACTATGTGTTGTGCAGTGTCCCTATATTGAGTAAAGATAAGTACTCTGGAATCTTTTTCTAATTCGCCTGTAACTAAATTACGAGTGTTTTTCGAATTAATTTGATAATCAAATCTTTCTCTTAAGACGTTGATAAGATATTGAATTTTCGGATGCTCTATATTCAGTTGTTCGATCAGTCCTCTAATTTCTTTTATTCTATTATCACCAATCAACATCTTGTGACTCTTAGTGTCTTCTCCCTGCGTTCTATTCAGAAAAGTTCCAAGAGAATTGAATCCTTGACTTTCCATTAATTCAATGCAATACATTAGTGAGAGGGCAATGGAATGTTGCATCAATGCAAAGTATAATGATCGTCGTTGTTCTTCTGATATTGTGTGTAAAGTCCGCCTTAATTCATCACCTAGAGAAATTAAATCTCTTTTGAAGATCCATTTTGAATTTTTTGTAACAATATTTCTGCTAATCAACCAATTGAGTTTTTCCTCTAGCATCGTTTTCAATATAGATTTGACGTAGTGATACTCTGAAGGAAGATCAAACCATTTCCAATTAATATCAATGGCGTTGATGAATCGTTTTACGTCGGCATCTTCCTCCGTCTTATACTCTAAATGTTCAATGAACAAATTATTACAAATCTCTTGAATCTTGCTTTTTTCTGACCCTGGGCTAGCAGTTAATCCAAGAATTAATGGAAACGAACAATGCCGTACATATTGATCTGCTATGAACGTATATGCATAATCCTTTACTGCGCGATGTGCTTCATCAAAAACTATCAAAAAAAAATTCTCTAGTGAAACCCTCTTCTCTTTTATGTCGTTTCTTACTACTTCTGGTGTCGAGAAAACAAGTCTGATCGCATCGTTATTCCACACAATAGTTCTTGCGTACGGTGGTATCTTTCCAGTAACTACAGCCGTTTGATCATTGGGTAACTTTATGTATGAAACAAATGATTTCCAATGTTGGTTGACGAGCGGTCTCGTGGGTGCTAATATCAGGATTCTCTTGTCTCTGTAATTATACAGCGTATTGATGGCGACAAGTAACGATATGATTGTCTTTCCTAATGCAGTGGGAAGAATTACTAGTGTATTCTTATTCAGAGCAAAACTGGAAATATTTTTTTGGTATTCTCTGAATTGTAGTAAATTCTTTCTAAGAAGAGGATGATTAATGAATGTGGTTTGATCATTCAAAGACATAAATCAACAATTTTCGTATACGAATTAGTATTAGTCAAAATGATTAATTGTGCAAATCGAAGTTGGCCTTGGCCATTTTTATAATTCTCATCTTTTATATTTCAGATCTCATATACATCAGTTTCAGTAGATAACGGTTTTGTCTTTTTTTCTGGATTTACCTCATCTATACTGGCGGCCAGTTGGATAATTTTCGCATTAGTAAGAATATTGCTTATCTGTTCTAATTCCGAGCGAGATCTAATCAGTATTCCTCGCCTCTTTGTTGCTATCCCCGATGTGTCAACTGGATTAACTTCCAAAGCTATGTATGGAGGTCTACTCTTGTATTCGGGAAGTTTAATCAAAAACACTCCAGGTATGCTGGTTGCTTTTCTCTCCCATCCTTTACCTTCCTTCAAAAATTGAGACAATCTTTCGTCTGCCATGTATTATTAATCCATTTAGGTATTTTTAAAACCTGCGTTGCAATAGAGTACAAACTAGAAATTATGATATGTTATGCATGTTAATTAACGAATACTAGTTAATATTATGCATGAGCATGATGTAAATCCTATCAAACATGATGCACCATTGATTACTACAAGCTATAAGTCTATATTCAAATGTAAATAGGTTTCAAAAATCTCCAATAGCCCTTGTTTTGTGTCATAAGCTCATGGTGATTTTTTGA
>DASUMD010000134.1:0-4632 GCA_036277875.1 Nitrososphaeraceae archaeon | reverse complement strand
ATGAAAAAGAGAATAATATCTACATCAGACAAAGAAATAACACAACTCAGAGAAAAGATAATTGAAGTCGCAAAGACAGAATCAGAGAAGATAATTTCGACTGCAAAACAAGAAGCAGAAGAAAAATCACAAAAAATCTTGGAAGAAGCAGAAACTAACCTTACAAAACTGAGAGAAAATACAAAACTTTCATTTGATAAATCCGTAAAATTGGTAGTAGATTCCGTATTAAACAAAGCCTATACTACTGAACCGTAGTAAATGTTTTGAACCATAACTCAAAAAATTTAATAATAATTAGAAATAAGTATAATTGAATGGAACGCCCTTAGGGACGGCACAAAATTCAAATCAAATTGTGGTAGCAACTGTCGAAGGTCGACCGTATTACAAAATTGTAAGCACTCTAAAATCTATGAACATTAGATTTTCTTCTCTTTCTCCAGAAGAAGCTTCCAGAACGAACGCAAAAATAATCATAACCACGAGGAATGAAGCAGCGATATTTAGAAGAGAGGATCTAATATTTGATTTTCAGCTAGATACTTTCCCACCTCTCTTTAAGGCAATGATATTGAAAAACTTGAGTGGCAATTTTTTTGAGGATATATTAGTTGTTGGAGTGGATCCTGGAAACAGGATAGGAATTTATGTTCTATATCTACATGCAGAATTGTACAGTACAGTCCAGAGCTCTCTGAAAGATGCGGTCAAATTTATTATGAATATACTCTCTTGTATAAAATCGAATAAAAAGATACTGAAAATTGGGAATGGGGATTGGACTAAATGCAATCATATTGCACAAGAAATCAGGAATCTAAACAGATCGGTAAGAATAGAAATCGTTAACGAATTTGGTACTTCACGAAATATCCTCCCTAATTGTCGTGGAAATAGAGATGTGGGATCAGCAAAATCAATCGCATTACGTTCTGGCCGTATTTTTTAGATTATTTAACTATCTAAGTAATCTTCAACGATACAAACAGCGCACCAAATTAATTTCCCAAAATATGATCTCAATATACCGCACTAATATACCTGCTAAAATATAGATAGAAACAAATCAAATGATTTAGATATCTTATTGTACCAAATAAGGGCAGTTAACATTGAGCGAAACCCACCAAGGGAACTTCATTGAGAAGAAAATTAACTTAAAATCAAATAGAGTTTTTCTACTAAAATTCATTGAGTTTAAAAATGGTTGCTTTGTTTCCATTTCTGAAGATTTGTGCAAAATAGGTGGCATACATGTTTCTGTGGCATCAAACAACAGGACTCAAAGTGCCAGAGTAATACCAAATATAAAAGATCCTATATTCACGAAGACTTTGTCAGAGAAAATATCATTAATGATAAATGGGATAGTGATAACCAACTTCAATAATAAGAATCCAATGTCATTGAGTGAAATGCAAGAGATTATGAATGAAGTATTAAAATTATTGGAAGCAAGAACAAGTGATTAGCAATGAGGACTAGATTTGAATTCAATAAAATTCGTGGATTTACCGATTTTTTAAATGGACTAGAGAAAACAGATCAACTAGTAAAGATAAAAAAATCAGTCAATCCAAAATTTGAACTTGCAGGAATAGTAAGCAAGTTGGATAAAGGGAAGGCCGTACTCTTTGAATCTGTAAGTGAAAGCAAGATTAAGGTGGCTGCAAATGTTTTGGGAACAAGATACAGAATTGCATTATCAATAAATGCAAAGAATGAAAACATGATACAAGAAAGGATTAAGGAGGCTATAAGGAATAAATCGGAAATAACAAATATTGCCCACAGCAATAATTGGCAAAAAAATTCAAAGAATCTATACGACTTACCAATAGTGACGCATTTTGAAAAAGATTCAGGAGCTTTCATAACATCGTCTTTGGTTATTGCCAAGGATAAAGAAACAGGAAATCAAAATCTATCAACTCATCGTTTATTGAGATTGGATAAAAAAAGTATGGCGATAAGAATGGTAGAAGGAAGACATCTGCACAAGTGCTTTACTAGTGCAAAGGAACATGGAGAAGACCTACCTGTTTCGATTATAATTGGGACTCATCCTGCTGTCTCTGTTGCGGCAGCTTATCAAGCGCCCTACGGAGAAAATGAGCTGGAGATGGCAAATTCACTCATGGATAACAGGTTGTCAATGATAAAGTCTCCTGGTACTAGTCTTTATATTCCAAAGGACTCTGAGATTCTCTTGGAAGGAAGGATCCTTGCAGATAAAACAGCAGAGGAACAAATGGTTGAAATGCTGAGAACTTATGACATGAAACGTAGACAGCCTATTTTTGAATTGGATAATATTTACCTAACTGATGATCCTATTTACCATGACATTTTACCCGGATATGGAGAACATAGATTGTTGATGGGACTTCCAATAGAATCTAAACTATTCCACAGTGTGCAGGACGTTGTATCGGGTACAAGAGCTGTTCACCTGACAGATGGAGGAAGTAACTGGCTTGTTGCGATTATTCAAATAAGTAAAAAATTGGAAGGAGAACCAAAAAACGCAATTCTTGCTGCCTTTGCAGGTCACCCCTCATTAAAAATTGCAATAGTAGTTGATGATGACATAGATCCCACAAATCCAACCGAAGTTGAATATGCAATTTCCACAAGATGCCAAGCGGATAAGGATCTACTGATAATACCAAATTCAAAGGGATCAAGTTTAGATCCCTCCAGTGATCAGAATAATCTTATAACTACAAAAATGGGTATTGATGCAACCGCCACGCTCTTAAAATCAAAAGATAGGTTTGAAATTGCAAAAATACCAAAACAGGATAAAATCAAACTTTCAGATTATTTGTAAATTACGTCAGTTGGGAGTAGTCTGGATAATAGCGAAAGCAAATATTTTATTTTTTGATCTCTTATTATTTTGGATAATAGATTAAATATCCTTTATTCACATATCACTGAGTACATGCCATGAAACCCAATAATTTTGCGATGAGAGATTGGCATCTTGAACATGTTGAGAAAGTAATTTTACGTTATATGAAAGGAATTTCTCCCGATGCATCATCATTTGAAAAACGGAATTTTAAAAAATATAGCACTATTTCAAGCTGTTCAAAACAAATAGAATATGATATAAAACATGGTGTGACCGCTCAAGAGGTGGCAGATTTGATGAACAAAATAAGAAATGACGCGTCCTACTCCGAAGTCAGACAAAACCAAGATGCGATTCAGAGATTGGATGAATTAGAAAGACAGTTAAATTCTCCAAAGAAATCAAGTTGGTAAAAAATTTATTCCCACGGGATATTCTAAATAACCATGTCAGAAAATAGGTTCGTTTCAGGGAATGTAATTGTTCTATACTGTAATTTTGTTAAGTTAGAGTCAAAGGAACACCTGCCGCAACACATCATGGAGAGAATAGCGGTTTGTACTAGAATATATGATCGAATCATGAAGTCCAAGCCCGATAAATCTGATACAATAATCAAAGTTGCTGCAGATACCGGTGTAGGTAATATCGTAAAAAATGATCTTTTGAATAATGGCATTGATGAATCAATGATAGCTGTAGAAAGTTCTTACAATAACATAGGACATCTATTTTCTGTATTGATGGGTGAAATAAAGAAAAGACCCAATCCTCCTATGATATATTTTGTTTCTTCGTATCAACAAAAGAATATTTTTGATAAGGCCACTGCCCTCTATAAGGGTTACAAGATTCAATTTGAAGGAGCGTTTGATAAAAGACCAATAGACGATATAGAAGAAGATGCAAAAAGGGAAAAGCTCAGTAAAAAATTCATCAATATCAAGGAAAAAGGAAAAAACAAGATGGTAGATATGCTCTTAAATTATATCTTTCCAGAAAGTAAGAAACGACAATCTTCATAAGATTTAATATCCAGATTATCATCGCATAAAAGATATGCGGTCATCGTCTAGTTTGGTTAGGACACTGGCCTTCCATTCCATTATACTATGGAGAAGAAAGCCCGTAACCCGGGACTCTATCTGATTGGAGCGGGAATTCAAATCCCGGTGACCGCAATTATTATAGGAATTCGTATCCAACACATAGGATTCGCTAGATATTTACGAATGCATTGAGCAATACCTTTTTTATCAACATTTTGTGGTTAAGTGTAGTGTGTCTGCATAAAAATTCAAGTGAAGTCAATGCAACCTCAAAAGATCATGCATTCATTAGATGTTTGATTGGATGGATAACGGTGTAGATTCGAATGAGTGGTAATGTAGAACCAAAATTGAATGCCGGATATTATAGACTTATGCTCTATGCGGCGTTATTCGGTGCTTTTTCCTCGCTGCTAACGGCTGGATACATTACACTCTATAATCAGGGTGTCAAGTTCTTTGGGCAACCAAATCTCTTCTTGTTTAACATTAACTTTTGGCCACTAGGACTGTTGAGTGTCGCCGGTGTGTTTATTGGCCTTGCTATCAAGTTCTTTGGGCAGCATGGAGGATTGGGGGTTTCACAGCGCCAATATGCCCAGACAGGTCGCCTCAACTTTCGCAATCTACCAAGCATACTTCTACAAGGCTTTATATCGTTATGGAGTGGTGCTGCAGTCGGTCCTGAGGGACCACTTGTTTTTTTGACAGGTAGTGCTG
>DASUMD010000133.1:0-2962 GCA_036277875.1 Nitrososphaeraceae archaeon | reverse complement strand
CACTCTGAATTGCAATAGTCATTCTTGATATATCATGTTGTTCTGTTGTGCCAACTGTAATACTTTCAATATTAAAATTCCTTGCCCTAAATAAATTAGTAACTCTAAAAAGAACACCGGGTTTATTGTCTACAATAACAGATAATATTCTATAAGGTAATGTTTTCTCTTCGATAATCTCGGTTTCAGAATTGTATGATGACATCTTCTTTTTTAGCCTCCCACAATCATATCTTTTAAACCTGAACCAGGCGCCACAAAAGGATAAACGTCTTCTTCAGGATCTATTGGAATATCTATTACTGTAGCTACGTCTGAACTTAATCCAGTTTTAATTGCTTTATCCAAATCATTCATAGATTGAACTCGTATACCTTGGGCACCATATGACTCGGCCAATTTAACATAATCAGGACACCGATTTTGCTCCACTCCACTATATCTCCGATTGTAAAAAGTTCTTTGCCACTGAGCAACCATTCCTAACATGTAGTTATTAAGTAAAAATACAATAACTGGAAGTTTTTCTAATACTGAAACTGCTAGAGAATTTTCAGTCATATTAAAAGATCCATCCCCTGCTATATCAATCACTGGTACATCAGGCATCGCAGCCTTCGCTCCTATTGAAGCAGGAAATCCAAAACCCATTGTTCCTAGACCTGTTGAACTAAAAAAAGTTCCTGGAGTTATAACATCAAAATGCAAAGAAGCCCACATTTGGCATTGGCCTACTTCAGTGGTTACTATTGATTTAGAAGGTAATAATTCTCGTAATTTTTTAAGTGTCTTTTTTGCAGTAATTTCCCTAGAATAATCTTTTATTGTACTTGTATAATATTCAATAAGTTCTTTTCTTCTCTTCAGCCACGAATTGTCAGGATCTTTTCTAATTCCTTTTGTGGTGAGCATCTTTACTAATGTTCTTAAGGAGGATTTAACATCACCGACGACGGCCACGTCTACGGATTTATTCTTTCCAATCTCTGCTGGATCTACATCTAAATGAATAATACTCATACCTTTACCAAATTCATCGAATCTTCCCACTGACCTATCCGAGAACCTCGCACCAATTGCAATGATACAATCTGCCTCAATTATTATTTTATTCGCTTCTGCATGTCCATGCATCCCAATTGGTCCCATAGCAAGAGGATGATTTTCGGGGAATGCCCCCTTTCCTTTAAAAGTGGTCACGACTGGACACATTAATATTTCTGCCAAAGCTTGTAATTCATTAAAAGCTCCTGAAAGGATTACACCTCCTCCAGCCATTATTATTGGTTTTTCTGCCTTCATAATTAGATCAATAGCTTTTTCGATTTGGGACAAATCTGGATCAAAAGCAGGTTTATACCCTCTAACTTTTATTAGCTCCGGAAATTTTATTTCTGCCTTCTCTTGTTGTACGTCCTTTGGAATATCTACTAATACAGGGCCGGGACGTCCGCTTTCAGTAATATAAAATGCCTTCTTTATTACTTCTGGAATCTCAACCGCTTTTCTTGGTTGAAATGCGTATTTCGTACATGGATTAGATATACCAATTATGTCAGTTTCTTGAAAAGCATCCTTTCCAATCATTGCCACTGGTACTTGGCCTGTAATTGCTACCATTGGTATTGAATCAGCATGAGCTGTAGCTATGCCCGTTATTAGATTAGTAGCCCCCGGACCAGAAGTAGCGATGCATACACCTGCTTTTCGTTTAATTCGTGCGTAACCATCTGCCATATGTGCTGCTGCTTGTTCATGTCGTACCAAGACATGTCTAAAATTTGCATCTACTAATTCGTCATAAATAGGCAAATTAGCACCACCAGGCAAGCCAAAAACAATATCTACTCCCTCTTTTTCTAGGGAAGCAATCAATGCCTTTGCCCCAATCATTTCAACCATAATTTTTTCTCCATTTTTTTATAATACAAGTTGGATAAAACTTAATCTAAAGTACTACTAAAATATTCTAGACTTCAAGAGTAGTTCTAAATCGAGCCTTAGATCCCAACCATAGAAATATAATAAAATATTCTATTTATATAGCTATTTACAAATTTATCTAAATATAACCAGACTGCATTTACTCAATGATCAAAATTTTTATATTTTGAAACAATAATTAAGGTTGAAATAGCATTTTTACTTACTGATACAATCTTTCTCGTCTATCGATGCATCTAAATCATTATCCATCTCATCATTACAAATCTCTGTAGTCGTAAGTATGTCAACACCACTAGGTTGCATTTCAGGATCTAAAGATTCCAAAGATGTTCGATCTTCCTGGACTAGTTCATTATTTTTATTCTTACTCTTTTTGGAATCATCAGTTACTTGTGCTTTATCAGAATTTCTTTCAGTTTGTATGTTGGCTTCGTCTTTTGCTTTATCCTTATCATCGTCATCTAGAGTTGCTAATTCTGGTACGATTTTTTCACTAGTTGATGTGCTATCGGAGGTTCGAGAAAGGCAATCATGTTCCTCATCGATAATTCCATCGTGATCATTATCTAGTTCATCGTCACAGATTTCAGAAACTTTTATTTTCTTTTCATCTTGTGTACCTGTTGCTTCTTCTTCTAATGGTTGTTGCTGTTGTTGATCTTCATCTTGTGTACCTGTTGCTTCTAATGGTTGTAATTCTGAAGATGTTGTAATTGATGAATCTTGTATAGTATTATTTGTTAATTGCCCTTTTATTGTTACATTTCCATCTGTTGGCTCTTCAACTGGGAAGTCCGTTGTTTTTGTAGGAACTTCCTCTACCGTTATAGACTTACCTCCTTGTAATGATCCGTCTTCATTACGCTGTTCCCCTGTTTCAGTAACATTGCCTTCTGTTGACAGCTCATCAGTTATAGCAGGTTGTTCTTCTGTTTCAGTAACATTGCCTTCTGTTGACAGCTCATCAGTTATAGCAGGTTGTTCTTCTGTTTCAGTAACATTGCCTTCTGTTTCA
>DASUMD010000132.1:0-2129 GCA_036277875.1 Nitrososphaeraceae archaeon | reverse complement strand
ACGATTTCTAGTTCCCACAACAATTAATCCAATGGGATATGATAGTCATAAACAGAATAACTTATCCAGCAATTTCAAGAAACAACAGGTTCAAATAACCAAGGCATATGAGAAAATGGGTTCTGTGCCTTCATTTTCATGTATCCCTTATGAATTATTTCAATTACCAGAGAGGGGGCATAATGTCAGCTTTGCAGAAAGCAATGCAGCAGTAATGGCAAATTCAGTATTCGGTTTACACACAAACAAAGAAAGTTCTCTTAGCGCTTTAGCTAGTGCCGTGACTGGTAAGGCTCCCTACTCAGATCTCAGAATTAACAGTAAAAGAGATCCAAAAATAAAAATTAAGATAGAGAAAGAGCTCAAGACGGAATTGGATTATGGAATATTGGGTTATTTTTCTGGTAATTCGGTAAAAGAAAGCTGTGTTTCTTTTGGCTCTCAAATTAGTAACATAGACATGTATAAGACCAAGTCTCTAGCTGCTGCCTTGGGTACTTCAGGTGCATGTGGCATGTTCTCTAACAAGGAAGTATATGATGAGAGCATATCTTATGGAAAAGAGGAAGAAAAATCAACAATAGATGAACTCAACACAACTGATTCTGGAGATGTAATAGCATTGGGGAGTCCTCAACTAGGAATGTACGAATTGGAGTTAATATCAAATATGATTGGCGGGAATAAATTCTCTAAAAAATGCATGATCTTTTGTCCCCGACCAATCTACGAAAAATCTTGCAAATCCGGAATAGTCCAGAGACTTGAAAATGCTGGCGCGAGCATAATTTGTGATGCATGTACATGTTTATCACCTCTGTTATCACATGAGGAATACGATGGTGTAATTACAAATAGTGTAAAAGCGGCCCACTATCTCAACAAATCTAATGGTGTATCAGTATGTCTGAAGGATATAAAATCCATTATTAGGAATTATACAAAATAATAGATCTGCCATGGATTATTCTCTAAGATGCAAAGTAATTGTAGGAGGGAGGGCAAAAGGAAGAATTCTGTCAACAAAGCAACCAATCAACTTTTTATCTTCAGTGGATCATTTGACCGGATTGATAACCGATAAGAATCACGACTTGTGTGGAGAATTCCTTAAGGACAACCTTTTGGTTTTTCCATACGCCGTCGGAAGTAGTGTAGGCGCTTACTCGATTTTTGCGCTGAAATGCAATGGGGTATCACCATCAGGAATAATATGCACTTTAAAGACTGATATTACAACGGCTTCAGGATGCGCAATTGCAAATATACCATTACTAGAACTCTCTAAAGATCAAGAAATTCCAGAGATCGAGAATTTCAGTGAAGGAAAAGTGGATGGTATTTCGGGAATACTGCAAATCAAAAAGGTTTAATTTAATTTGGTTTTTTTATTTCAAAAGGTGCATGGCATTTGACGGGCGACCAGATCCATACAAAGGATATGAAGAGAAAAGTCCATGCACCGTTTATGTTTTGCAATATGCAGACTAACTTTGTCGTAGACTGTAAATAATCAGAATTTATAAAAATTAGCTGAATATATTTGGACTAGCCTGTTCAATCGTTATAAACTCAAGTTTTAATTATTCTAAGATTCCAAGATTGTTGCATGTCATTATGTGGAGTTACCGTAGCCATTACATCGAGCCGGAGAGCTTCCGAACTTGCAAGCTTAGTTCGAAAGTTTGGAGGGATTGCATATATAGCACCAACTATAGGAATTAAAAATAACAATGCGCTGAATTCTGAGTGTATTAAATTTATAGAAACCATCAGGAATGAGAGAATGCAATTTTTTGTATTTATGACTGGTGTGGGTGTATTCAATCTATTTCAAAATATTCAAAAATTAGATCACTTGGACACCGTGATTGAAAAGTTACGAGATACTGTAGTCATTGCAAGAAGTAACAAGCCAGCAATGGAACTAAGAAAATTTGGAATTAGAACCAACCTTGTTCCCGATATCAATACTATTGAAGGGATATTGAACCTTTTGGGAAACTTTGATATTAAAAACAAGAACATAGGAATATTATGGCATGGTGATTACTCACATTCATTTAGGGAAAAGCTTGAATCTTTAGGTTCAAAAGTATTCGAATTTTCATCGTATAGTTATGCTACAA
>DASUMD010000131.1:0-2601 GCA_036277875.1 Nitrososphaeraceae archaeon | reverse complement strand
TCTATTTTCCAACCTTTTATCCAAAATATTAAGGAATCCTACATTGATACCTAAATCATTCAAACCTTTGCGTGCAAAATCAAGTTGACTTCTTATAATATCTGTAATATTAAAATGACTTTTTGCATTGTACCCATATTGTACTGCGGCCATTCTTTCCTCTCTTAATGTGGAAAGGGATCTCAGTTCTCTTTCTTCATGTATGGCTCTGCTCAAATAACCAATAAAAAATTCTGCCATTGCCATCAAGCTTTTTGAAGTGGGTTGTACGGACATAATCCTAGTTTCTACACGGTAAGAGTCAGGACCGATACGGATTCGTGCATCGTCATGTCTTTCTTTCTCCAATGTAAAATAATCCTTGGCGACGTTTTGTTCGCGCGAAGAAATATAGTCAATATAATTTTCAATGCCCTCAAGGTATCTTGGAATTGCGGGGAACCCCGAATTCTGTTGTTCTGATTGATCGTACAGATGAATTCTTGGTTCATGTAACGAATATATCCTTCCAGCAAACAGTCGGCTATTAGCTCCAAGTACTATTGCAGACGGCAATATGTTCAAAATATGATTGAACATGTTTGCAGTATTTTGTGGATTTTTTCCTTGCAAATGAAGATGAAATCCTTGAATAGCTGTAGCGACATGAGCTGCTCTAAATTTGTTACCGTCGATTTCAACATCTGGAAGATTATTCTGCCATGAGGCCAGCTTATTATATCGCGGTTTGTCTGTAATCAATCCTTCTTTCATTATTTCAGGTGAAGGATTAGCACCCAGAAAAACTGGGATAACTTCATTCTCCTTATATGCTTTTTTTAAGTATTTATCTAAATTCTCAATAAATTGTTCAAATACAATATTTAGATATTCAAGATTGTCCATTCCCACTGGAGAGGTCTTAAATTCAAATTGACAGCGACCATACTCATAGTCAATTTCATAAGCGCTCCCTTCAAGTTCCTTTATTAACGGCTCTGCATTTACTGGGGTTCCCTTTTTGTCAAGTAAGCATCCCTCAATCTCGACTCCTACTCTGAAGGTTTCATCGATTTTGTCACCATCGCGATTAATTCTTTCTCTTAACTTTTGAATCTGTCTTTCAAATAAACCAACCAACTAATGTATGTCTTGATTCCTTGTGATTTAAGTTATCTTAACTCATGCGCAAATGTAATTTAATTAATAGTTCTCATCTTAAAAGTAGTGCAAGTAAAGGAATGCAAATATTAGATGAAAATAGTGAGGTATTTTTTAATTTCAATACTCACTGCATTCTAATTCCACGAAAAAGTCTTACAGATCTTGTTTAGAGAAATTCCTGAATCATTACGGAATAGACTTATCATCATTTTTAAAGTTACCACAACAAGTCATATCCAATCTCACTATAAAATATTTTGTGGATGTAAAAGTTTCAAGAGAATTCCTGGCGGGGAACTTGCTTATGGTAAAAAGGAGTCAGTAAATGTTTTACTCGGCACACCTGTCTATGTCAGTCTCGTAGAATAACCCACACCAATTTCTCAACATGGTACCAATGACCACTTAACAATTACTACAGATTTAATTTTCATTTGTCATTAATACAAACTTGATACAGTATCCAATCTAATATCCTTAGTTCACTGTGTAGTTTGTCAGACTCAAATATTGAATACGTTTGATTAATTGTTAATATAATTTCATTCATTTTAGACTTAATAAGACTACAAATTTGGATATCAGGATTTTTCATATTTTCTAACACCCAATTTATTAATTCAATCCTTTTTTCAAGATCTCTTTTGTACGTAGATTCCTCTTTTTCTCGACTAAGCCAAGTTTTTGTATCTTTAATTTCCTGTTGTAATATTTGCTCTAAAGTCATAGAGTGTATTCAACTAATTAGGATTTAAAACCCAGCGTTCGTTAAAGGGAGGGACTGCTAAAACTTAAAACCGATGGGATAGGTGGTGACGATAGAGAATCCCATCGGTTATTGAAAAGTAGGTTCTCTCTAATTAAATTGATGTTAGTTAATATAAGAACATGACTTACCTTAGTTACTTAGCGTGCAAAAATAAAAATTCCAGTTTGACAGATCTATGATATGATTACAAAAACTAAATCGAATTTAATGATTTCTTGTATTCCTGTTATCTATCTCATTTTTATCTTATCTTCTAATCCAATTCTACCATTTTCTAATACACAATTTCGAACCAATATCACTACAAAATGCGAAAATGGGAATTGTACTACAACGCTTTGTGTCAATGATGAACCATGCAAAACAACGGCTTCCAATTCCACAAGTATTACCTCGTTTGGGGATTTGTTAAAAAACAAAACTATCTTAGCACCATCTATGCCTAATGAAGTGATATAAATATAAAATGTATTCAGTTACTTTGAATACATAGGAATTCTTAATATTTCTAATTTTTTATTTTATATATTTTTTCAATTAGTTATCTGTATTAGAAAATTTAAATAAAATCTTAATGATTGGAGTTTTGTCCATCTTGAATTCATCGTTAAGGGCAGATGGATAAAATCCCTGGTTGGTGCTTTCTTTCACCGGACATGCACCAACCAATTATAATCTTCTGATATTGT
>DASUMD010000130.1:0-5587 GCA_036277875.1 Nitrososphaeraceae archaeon | reverse complement strand
ACGCTTGTTTTAGACGTACTCTCAAGTGAATATGTTTGTAGTACTTGTGGTTGTGTTTCTAACGAAAAAATCTATAATAACGATCTGCCCTATTTTGAGAAAGGAGAATACAAGGATAAATCTCGTATAGGGATGCCAGAATCGTTGACAATCAGTCACAAGGGACTTTCTACCTTAATTGGACTAAATGACACTGATGGACGAGGCAAAATGCTCGATCCGGTTCAAAAAGAAACGATTCAAAGATTAAGAACATGGAATAATAGATCTCAGCTTAATGATTCAATTTCAAGGAACTTAGATAAAGCATTAAAATATCTGAATAATTTTGGCGACAAGCTCTATCTGAGTCCTGCCGTTATGGAAAATGCAGCATACATATATCGCAAAGCTGCAATGCGAAAATTGGCGAAAGGAAGGTCTACCGTTTCCCTTGTAGCAGCCTCCATATATGCAGCTTGTAGGGAGATATCAATACCAAAAACAATATCAGATATAGCCAACGTTTGTAATATTCCAAGTAAGGAAATAATGTCTCATTATAAATTGATTCTAAAGGAACTATCATTAAAGATTCCTGTTATTCAAGGAATTGATTATGTAACCCTTATTTCAAATAGATTAAAGCTTACAGAAAAGACAAAAAGGGAAGCCATAAGAATTTTTTCACTTGTCCAATATAGTAGAATTTCAATTGGAAAAAATCCACGTGCTTTTGCCGGAGCTATTATTTACATTGCTTCACAGGACTGCAATGAATTTTTGCGCCAGGTTGAAGTATGCCAGGTGGCCGATATTTCCACGGTTTCTTTAAGGAAAAGATGCAAGGAAATAAAAACAGTTTTACAAAGTCAACAATAGGGTAATGTGAAAATTTATGCCCATTTTTTTTCAAAATTAGTTTTCTTATTTCATTCTAAAAATAGCATTTTATAGAATAATATTTTTCATATACAAACAAAGGATTATAACATATAATGCATCAGAATCTATAACTAAGAATGGTTCCAGAAAGATGTTCTATAATGACAAAGGGGCGAATATGTACTCTGGCTCCCTCGCATATTGTTTCCATACTATCAGAAAATGAAGAATATATGATCGGTTTAGTTTGTAGCGATCATATTTTGTTGATGAAATCCAAAACGATTTCAATGCAGAAGTCTGGAAAAATAGACAATGGAAGAATAAAATTTCAAAAAATAAAACCAGTCGTGACAGATTGTTTACTTAATCAAAACAATAAGGACCATTCTGGTAATTGTGTATAAGAACAAAAATCATATGATTTTTTAAAGCAAATTTAATCAAACATTCATTAGTCTTATTTTATGGAACAAGAATGGGATAGATAAATAGAATAAAACGTCATTCTAATTTTTGTAGTTGAATTTTGTCATTTAAGTTTCTATTTAATAGTTTCACTCCAGTTATATTGTATAACTTCAGTTATTGGGCAATGAAAAATAGAAGTAAGTACGGGGTCATAGCAGCAATACTGAGATCTGCAATCAGAGAAGAAACAAGAACAAAAATAATGTATAAGGCGATGTTAAGTAATGACCAATGTAGAAACTATATTGATTCCCTATTGAATTTTGGCCTTATAATGGAGCATAATAATGGAACAAAGATGGTGTATAAAGTTACAAACAAGGGAAGCACATTTCTAGACTATTATGAACAAATGATACATCTGCTACCTATGTCACTAGAGGAGAGATCTGAGGAAGAATCCTACGGCATTAAGCTACAAAACATGATCTAATTGGATCTGAGGAACTGAATTAACAACCTTAATACCAAATACTGCTGAAGCAGGTGTCGAACACTTCAAGAAAAGAGTTCCACATATTAGTATAAATTTGAGATGAATATCTGATAGTGAGTAATATCTTTCTAGATTATTATTTGAATTTAGAATTAGAAATGAAAGTTCAAATTTACTTTTAATGAATTTACAACAATCATTAATATCAGAAGTATCTGATATGAAATTATCTAAGGATTTTGATTCCACCATAGCGACTATTTTTCCCACATTTTCAAATCCTGAAACTGCTTTATCTACATACTTGTAAAAATCGTTTTTTCGTTTTATTCTATCCTGAGCAGCAGAACTTTCTGGTGAACGGAGTTCATCCATGACGTGTAACTTGTAGTTTTGATTTTTCGATTTGTGCATATCTGTCGAAACATCTTTTAATCCAGAATCCAAAAGTAGGGAGTAACGCCTTCTTGAAAAATTATAGAATAAATCGTTCAAAAATAATACTGTTATATCATTTGATATAGTGTCTTCCTTTTCAATGGTTATCAGTCCTCTTTGTGGTAAAGTACCTCCAATGTAATTGTCAAGATCCGGATATCCTGTTTGCAATAAGTGCGTAGAATAATCTGTTTCTTTTGGAATCTTGTCACCCTTATTGATCCTAAAGTCCCTAGGATCGTAACTATCAAAACATCTCAATATTCTATCTTTTAGAGTGAAGAAATAGACTGATCTCTTGATTGGAATTCCCCTTAATTTTTTGAGAAATAAACTTCGAGTTCGTATGCCATCAATAAGTTCATAATTTAATTCTACAACACCGTCCACGATATATTCTAGACTGGATTCTACTGATTCCTCACTTGTAAAAATCAATTTTGCCTTAGCTCTTTCTCTCCATGTTTGAAGTACTCTTTCATTGTTTAATCGGGCTTCTCTATCCATTAATGAAGCAACAGAATCCCAGCTATCAATTATTATCACAGGGTTCTTAACATCCATCAGCTGATTAGTTACCCTTTCAAATAGTGATTCAGGCTCGTCCAAGCGAGCATCTTCAAAAGCTGAAAGATTTTGTCCGACATCTGGACTGTCAATATCTTTATTTGGTTCTTTAATGAATTTTCGTAGCCACGGATAGTGTTCGAACATTTGTTTTGGAGAAGATCTGGTACAAATATAGAAAAAATTGTTTTTTGCTTTTAATGAACGTAGAATACTTAGAGAAAAGGTAGTTTTACCTGTTCCCGATAGACCCTTAACAAGTAAGGAATAGGTATCATTTTTCAGAAATTCTTCAAGTTCTGATGGAATATCATGAAGGCTATGATTAGTTCTGTTAACTATATTGACCATATCTGTTCTTCATCGATTTGACATTACTCACACTTATAGATATTTAATAAATGTCCTAGATTCTTATTCTTGATTCTTACACATTTATCGGTATTGTATCAAGATGGCACTATTCTCACGATCTCTATCGGCCAATTGAATTTACTGCAAGAGGATTTATTTTGATTTTTCTAATACATTTTTTCTTGTATTTTTATTTCTTTTGTTGAATGTCTAAATTGTTCATATGAATCCAAGATAATGAGTTTTGGTTGTGGCTTCAATACTTTAAAATAAAGTATACTTCTGATTTTGAACATGGTAATAATTGAGCCTGAGAATAATATTTCATCGCTGAAAACTCAACTATTGGCGAATTACGTCTTTACAGATCAAGTTTCATCCTTGTCGCTTTCAGGAATTACCACTGATTTTGATCCTATAATAAGAGAGATTGTTGAAACGAGAGAATTTACAGCCAAGGAGGGATCAATATGTGTCATCCACAATACTGTGGGTTCTAACATAAAACGGGTTTTACTTTTAGGAATGGGTGATAAGAAAAATTTAGATCCTGAAAAAACTAGGAATTTGACTGGTAAAGTAGTCAATAAATCAAAAGAATTGGCCATAAACGAATTCGTACTGGTTCCTTTCATGGAGATGGATAAAGATCACTTATCGGCCATAGTAGAGGGAATCAAATTATCGGACTATTCATTTAATAACTATAAGAAGGATGAAGATGGCACTGATCTAAATCAAGTTAGGATCTTGATAGGAAAGGATCTGGATACTAATCAAACTGTTATCAGAAACTCCTCAGTGCTATCTGATGCAGTGATATTCACCCGCGACATTAGTAATTTGCCACCAAATGACTGTTCACCAAAAGTACTTGCAAATTTCTCAGAGAAACTGTCAGAAAATAAGAAAACCAAGGTAAGAGTTATTGAGAAGGAGGAGATGGAATCCTATGGATTTGGAGGAATCCTTGCCGTAGGTAGAGGAAGTTCTAGCTCTCCTAAACTAATTGTAATAGAGTATTCTGGTTCAACAAAAAATGACAAGCCAATTGTAATTGTTGGAAAGGCTGTTACGTTTGACACTGGAGGAATTTCGATCAAGCCTTCTGAAAAAATGGAGGAGATGAAGTATGACAAATGTGGAGGATGCAATGTAATTGGAATAATGAAAGCTGTGTCTGATCTCAATTTTGATGTAAATGTAATTGGTATAATACCCGCTGTAGAGAACATGCCGTCAGGTAACTCATACAGACCTGGCGATATAATCAGGATGTATAACAGTAAAACTGTAGAAGTTTTAAACACTGATGCAGAAGGTAGAATAATTCTGGGAGATGCACTCGCTTTTGCAGTGAAAACGTTTGCACCACGATCGATAATCGACATGGCAACCTTAACAGGGGCGGCGATAATAGCCCTTGGTTCAAATGTAGCGGCACTGGTAGGAAACAATAAAGAATTGGTAACGAAAATTCTTGAGTACTCTAACCAAACTGGTGAGAAAATTTGGGAACTTCCACTTTTTGAGGATTACAAAGAACAGTTGAAAAGCTCTAATGCAGGCATGAAAAATATTGGAGGAAGAGGAGCAGGAGCTATTACTGCTGCGGCATTTTTATCCAACTTCGTTGATGATACTCCTTGGGTACATTTGGACATTGCTGGGACAGCCTATAACCAGGAGGGCACTAAGGAAAAAACATATAATCCGAAGGGAGCTACTGGTTTTGGTATCAGAACAATTATCAAATATATTGCGAGCCACAATGCAGAGAAATAATGAATACAAAGGCTATAATGTAACTAGCAATTATGATATCCTTGCCAATTCTTCAAATTAAAGAAATAATTGATTTATTAGGCTTGGATGATATAAAATGTAGAATTGGACGATATGATTCTGATATACCACAACGATACAGACCGTATTTTGAAAAATGGTTGGGTAATAGAGATGGCTTTATCAGAATGCTTTCAGGAAGTATAGATTATGTTGGTTCAGAAGATGTTGTAAGAATGGGACCTTTTCATAATATCTATTGTCTTGTTCAAAATCAGTACTTGGCTGAAAACGATCTTAATCATCAAAATCTTTTGAATTCAAAACTCTGGTATAGTTTGAATGATGGGGTCGTGGATGAAGCAGGTTGGAGTGGCAGTATTTTAGCATCTAGATTGACTAAAGACCAGCACAATAGCAATTTCTTATTTCAGAGCTTAAAGTCAGAAGTCACGAGAACAGTTTCAGTTCGTGTAGTTAACATGGGTTGCTTAATTGAGTGTAGAATCTGGCATCCGAGGGAATTTGTTTTTCTTTATGAATTTCTTGATAATATAGCCATGAATATACAAGACTTGCTTTCGGAAGTGCATGTTGGAGAAAATATGACCCGCTAAACAGCATTTGGTAAGACAGATCGGAATGCCATGATACTAAAATGCCAGCACTGCT
>DASUMD010000129.1:0-2930 GCA_036277875.1 Nitrososphaeraceae archaeon | reverse complement strand
ATTTCGACAGCTGAAGGATTTACTGGTATTACATTAAATCCTCTTTCTATCATATATTTGGGAACAAAGTGGGCGGCTTTGGCTGGATCCCTTGACATTCCTACAACTGCTATATTCTTAAAATTGTATATTTTTCGAATTTCTTCGTCTGTATGTTTATCTGTTCTACCCATATGTATTCATCATGATAATCACTTAAAATGATTAAGATGCGGTGTTGATGCTATATAGTATTTATATTGAAACGATTTGTAATGGTTTGTGAAATTATCCAGAAAGTCTCATGCTTATAGCGCCAAAAGAAGTGAAAGTAAAAAAATAGAAAAATCTAAAAGAAGAAAAAGAAATATTCCAAGATTCTGAAAAGATTCTGATAAATTTGAAAATTCTGGGATAAACTAGAAAAAAAAGCACAAAATTAAGCTCTAGTTTGGAAAAGTTCCAAAATTTCCTCTATATATTACCATCCCAGAAATATTTATGACAATGCATATATATGAGAATAAAACATAAATATAAGAAACAAACATTGTCTCAATTTTTGTGGGGTATTAAAATTGGTTAAAGATATTTCTTTGTTCAGTGACCGCTGTCCGAGATGTGGAAAAGGTCCAATGGTCACAGATAATTCAAGTGGGGAAATGTTTTGTGGAAATTGTGGATTCGTAGTTACTGAACGCATTGAAGAAACTGGTCCAGAATGGAGAGCATTTTCAAAGGAAGAACATGAAGACCGAAGTCGAGCTGGCATTCCAACGTCACTTGCTATGCATGATATGGGACTTGCCACAATAATTGGACCTGTCGATAAGGATGCGTCAGGAAAGCCACTTTCCGCATCCATGAAAAGTACAATTGAGAGGTTAAGAACATGGGATAGCAGAAGTCAAGTACATGAACCTGTAGATCGGAATTTTAGGCAAGCTTTTAGCGAATTGGATAGGCTAAAAGATAAACTTGCAGTTGGCGATGCTGTGATTGAAAAAGCTGCATATGTGTACAGAAAAGCACTTGAAAAAGGGCTAGTAAGAGGAAGATCTATTTCCGCCCTAGTTGCTGCTGCACTTTATGCTGCTTGTAGGGATACGGAGACTCCAAGAACGTTGAAGGATATTGCTCATGCAAGTAATATCAAGAAGAAAGACGTAGCCAGATGTTATAGACTATTAATTAGAGAGCTTGACTTGAAAATGCCTGTCGTAGATCCTGTAAAGTGTGTAGCACGAATTGCAAGTAAGTCAGGACTTTCCGAAAAAACTAAAAGAAAAGCTTTGGAAATCTTGAAAAAAGCTGAACAAGGCAAAATCTCTGCAGGAAAAGACCCTATGGGATTAGCTGCTGCTGCGCTGTATGTAGCTTGTGTAATGAATGGAGAGAACAAGACTCAAAAAGATGTCGCAGAAGCTGCTGGAGTAACTGAAGTAACGATAAGAAATAGATACAAAGGCTTAAAGATACACCTAAAATTATAATTTTTTTGTACGTTATATTCTCCAACGACTTAACAAATAGTTACTAAATTAAAGAACTAAAAAAATAGATAAAAAATAGTGGATTTTTTAAATTACTTGCCACGGTCTTGTTGCAAACGTTATGCCAAGTCCAGCACCAATCAGTATTACCTGATATGTAACATTGCCCCACGGAACTGGTTTCAATATAGCTTCCCCAGAAACCTGTATGGTTTGACCAGGACCAAGTCCAGGACCTACGTGTTCAACATTTAACTGTGTATGAACATGGTAAACACCTGGCTCAAGAGCTTTTGCAGTAATTGAATATGGAATTGTTCCTTGTGGAGGAATATCAAATATGTTTCCTGGAGGATCTCTTGCTATAAACTCCCATCTGTTACCAGCGTTGGTTGACTCACTAAATAGTGATAACCATGCTCTTAATGGTTTATTTACAAGACTTTGTAGATTTCCAGTTACAATCAACTGATCTCCTGTATTCAATGTTTGCGCTGAGAAGGCCTCATCCTGAATTCTTACGAATCTGCTCTGAAGCTGAGCTTGAACTCCATGTCCTTCAGCAGTTTGAGCAATTGCTATTATTGTCGAAGTGGACATTACTATTGCAAATAGTGCAACTACCGCTATCTTTATGTTCGACGTATAATTTACACCTAGCCCATATCAGAAAAAACAATGATATATGCTTTGCTATGACTTTACCTTCTCGTTGCGTATCTAGTTATTATTTAACGATAATATTGACTTGTGCATGCTAATATTCTTAAACTATCAGTAAGAATGGTAGAAATTTCTAATAAAAAAAATTAAGTTAGCTGGTATTAGACGCAAAATTTAAAAAGGAATCCCTTGATGGTAAACACAATGACCTATCCAAAGGGATATAGTGGCGGTGGCGGCGGCGGTGGCCGTACCGGCGGCAGTAAGGACGAAATTGAACATATGATCGGTAGACGTGTAGAAAATATGACACCAGTTTTCATCATAGGCTTCATACTTTGTTGGGTTGCAACAGCTGGTGGTGTGTACGTCGGTGTAACTGTTTACCCATGGGCATATCCGTTACCAAGTGGACTTTATGCTCTATCAGTATTGACAGTAATTGAAGCACTAGGATTCTTCTGGATAATGAAAATCTCTAGAGAAAAACTCGGCTACGCCTAAACTTTATTTTTATTATAACTTATTTTTTTAATCTTCGACTTTTGAGAGTGATTTCAGGATCATTAGAATAATCTAATTATAGCTAGAATATTTTTCACAAAGCAAATTTTCGAAAAAATTTTTCCAACGTATCAATTTTTGCCTAGGCATTAATTAAGAATATCAAAATAAAATTTTATATAGAACCTTTAGGAGACATTTGGTAATGGTCTGGCTTCGACGCACTACACACTATCTATTCATAGTTGTAGTTGCTGTAAATAGTACATTATTGACAATCAACGCAGGAGA
>DASUMD010000128.1:0-3655 GCA_036277875.1 Nitrososphaeraceae archaeon | reverse complement strand
GGTTCGCTAAAGAAAACATCTATTTGTTGTGGAGATGCCGCTATGGATGCTGATTGTGAGGGACTGCTATCGATAACAAAAGCATGTCCAAAAGACGTATGGATAGCTCCGAAGCCAAGAAGGCTAACCATACATAATACTAAGATTAAAGACAAATTTTTATGAAAATATGAAGGAATTGAATAGAAAGGGAAACTAAAAATCAATATATCTCCATGGGAATATTGATGATTTGAATATTTTATTATTCCCCTTTTTCTAGTACAGTAATCGAAAATAGAGGATAAAGGATATAACATGTATGAAGATTTAATTTAGTCAATATGGAAATGAAAGGAATTATTATTCTTGTGATTGGTTCTTTTCTGCTATCCGTTGCCGTTTTTACAAATTATCCCGAAACTTCGTTTGCACATACTAGTAAGACTTTTGGGAATACAACCATTGAGGCTGGGTGGTTGTCAGAACCGCCTCTCGCATCTGATTTGAACAGTATTGTTATACAAGTTAGTAAGGGACCTAGTGGTGAACAAACGCCTGTTGTTAATGCGTTAGCTAATCTAACATTATCTGCCAAATATGGTACGATTACAAAACAATTAGATTTTCAGCCCTCTCCAACGACAGATGGTGGATATGAAGCTAAGATACTTCCTACAAGGGTAGGACCATATAATTTGATACTTCAAGGTGATGTGAAGGGACAAAAAGTTGACAGCGAATTTGAGATCGAAGATGTAGAATCAAAATCCATTTTTTCCTTCCCTGACAGTTCGATTGACTCCACCAATACTAATAATATCAATCAGCAAGTTCAGGACGGAATTAGCAGGTTGTCAAATGACATTCAAAAAAGCAGAGATGATCTCAATATGTCACGGAATGAAATGGCCGATATTCAACAATCTCTTGTAGGATTGCAAAAGGATTCAGGTATTTTATATTTGATATTATTGACTACTCTTGGAATAAGTATTGCCGGAATTGTAATGTCAGCATATCTGTTTACTTTACTCCGATTTAGAAAGGGAATGGTAGGCGGCCCCCAGGAATAAATTTCCTAATTAGGACAATTGTAGATATGGCAAGCAAGCTATAATTGATTAATATTATTGTACTTCCAATCATGGGTTAGAAAAGTTGCTGGCAGATTGAAATAGAATGAATTAAAAATAAGGTTGTACAATCAATTTGACACATTATGTTTATGTCGGTTCAAAAAGTATTCTATTTTAAACATCTTTTTCTTTTAACATTGTTCCTTTTTTTGTGTATGAATACATATAATGTCTCACAGTATACGTCAGGTCATTTCTTTGGAACAACTAAGAATGTTGGCGATTACCAATTAATATTTGCACCATACCCACCGCTTCCTTTCGCTGGTGACAACTCAACTTTACTAAATTTCAGTATTCTAGATAAAGAGAATCAAAATGTAAATAACATCTTTGCATCACTTATCATAAAAAATAAGGTAAATGGATCCATTATTCAAAATATTCCATTTAAGTTTTATGAATTTAGTGATATTACTTTTCCGTATACTTTTAAAGATATTGGGGATTACCAAGTTTCGTTATTAGTCAGAATTAATGGCGATCCTACATATTCTCAAAGACCGATTTCCGTAGATTTTGATATATCAGCTACAAATCCAAATCAAGTAATACCCACTGATGAACTAATAGCATACTACTTGGTACCAGCATTAGCCGTTATAGCTGTAATTGTAATATTCTTGAAACGTAAAAACAAAATTTAATCTCGGCCTTGAATAACTTGACTGTGGATTAACCAAGATACTAAAATCTTGAAAAACTTTGAAATGAATACGTTTCATTGTAATTTAACAATATCCTGGTTGAATCCTTTGGATAATTTAGTGCCATTATTTTCCTAAGCGATGCTAGTGATAGAATGAAATCTAATTCTGCGATATATTCTACTGCGTCATTCTTGAATTTCATTTTTCTCTAGTTTTAAATTTATATTTGGTGACAAAAGACTTCATACTGATGTCCTCTATTGAGGCCGCAGCTTGGTGATAAGCATAATATGAAAATTCTAGAATTAGAAGACTTGAACGTTAATTTAAAGATGTTTGCGGTTCTGCTATCACTGGCTTTAGTGTTATCAACCGTATCTATATGGACTTCTCAGTCGATTTATTCTCAAACATCTGAAGACGCAAAGAGTCTCAATTGTAAGGACAACAACGATCAATCCCAATATGTTAGTAATGTTTCGTTGGAGAATGATTCAGATGGAGTAGGGCCGGTTACTGACGACCTCCCAGGATTTCATTACGTTAAAAAATTTGATAGTAATGGCACACTGATTTCTGCCTGGGGTACTAAAGGAACAGGGCCAGGACAGTTTTTACATGCACATGGAATTACGGTTGATTCGAAAGATAATGTTTACGTAAGTGATGCTGAAAAATGTAACATTCAGAAATTTGATAGTGAGGGCAATTTCATTAGTATGTGGGGCAGTAAAGGAAATGGTCCAGGAAAATTCTTGCAACCTGAGAGCATGGCGGTAGATTCAAATGGCAACATATTTGTTGCTGATTACGCTAACCAGCAAATTCAGAAATTTGATAGTGAAGGTAATTTCATTACGATGTGGGGTAGTAAGGGAAGAGGAGATAGTCAATTCATTAAACCTTGGGGAGTTGCTGTTGATTCAAATGATAATGTGTATACAAGTGATCAGGATAATCCTGAAGTTCAAAAATTTAGCAATGATGGCAAGTTTTTGACTAAATGGAATTCGTATTCTCCTGGAATGTTATTTGTACATTTACATGATATTACTGTAGATTCTAATGATTCAGTTTATGTTACTGATGGTAGAAACAATTCTTATGTAGCAAAATTTGATGATCAAGGTAATCTTACCACAAAATGGGGAGGATTTGGATACGGGAACGGTCACTTTGTTGAAAATCATGGCGTGGTGACCGATAAAGAAGGAAATGTATATGTTGTAGATACTAGGAATGTACGTATTCAGAAATTCGACAGTGAAGGTAATTTTGTTACAAAGTGGGGATCACTTGGATGTCGAGACGATCAATTCTTTATTCCCCACGATATTGCAATAGACTCTTCTGGAAATATTTATGTTTCAGATAGTGGAAATGTTCATTTTAGAGCAAATAAAACATGCGAATCTTATGAAAATCAATAGTAATAAAGAAGTTCAACATCTGCGGTCAATAGATCCCAATACGAAATTTTATACATGGTGCGAAATAAAACGGAATTTATAATGAAATAATAATTTGGAACGAATTGTATTATTTATTCCATATATCTTAATTGTCATCAGCGCATTATCCACTGTGCAATCAATATTCGCAGATTTGTTAACTAATTCCTTACAACAGCGAATTGGAGACTATGATGTCAGCGTTAATGCCGTACCCAAAGACCCAATTTCTGGACAGGAAACCCGCATCAATATTATGATTACTACAGTTAGTAACAATCCCATAACAGATACACCCATTACCATTAGAATATCAGATGAAAGGGATGAATTAGTAAGAACACAACCGATATTATTGTCAAGTGGACACTTCTCGTATTACTATATTTTTAACAAATCAGGCATATTTCTCCTAAGTATTGACATTCTAGATAAT
>DASUMD010000127.1:0-2598 GCA_036277875.1 Nitrososphaeraceae archaeon | reverse complement strand
GCATTAGAAGTATAATCAGATCTTTGTCGTAATATCGCAAGATTTCAGTACGTTCTCAACAGTACAAATGATAAGCTAGAAAGTATCATAGTACCAAAATAATCAAAAATTTTAGGTTAAGGTTACAAAGTATCTCTCAATAGCACCCACTTAGCATGTACTAAATGAATCGTAATTATTTAGTTAATCCTTCTTTAATTCGTCCAAAGCGTTAGCTGAATCATCTACAGTGTTATCAGCTTTATCAGCAGTTCTTTAGGTCTTTTCTTCCTTGTCATCTACAGCCTTTTCAGCGCCGTGCTCTACATCCTTTCCAACCTTTTCAGCGCCGTGCTCTACATCCTTTCCAACCTTTTCAGCGCCGTGCTCTACATCCTTTCCAGCATTTTCGGCCTTTTCTTTTCCGCCCGCTAAGCCTCGTTTAAGTTTATCAAGAAAACCCATTAAAATAGTGTAAGTGTTCAAAATATTTAAATCTTGAATATCTGGCGGGTAAATAAAGAACACTAATATAGTGATATTGAGCGAGGGTAACTTTCAGAATAATTGTTTGTAACGTTATCGTTGACTGTGTTTTTAACTGTGCTTGTTTTAAATACTCATTCTGCTTTTTCTAAAAATGAAAGTGTAAATTTTTTGATGTAAACTGCACAAATTCTGCTCAACTATCTAAATTTAGCGTTGTAGCATGGTTCAAAAGGTCGGCAGATCACAACCCTGATGCCTTTATTGTGAATAAAGTGGAGCATCAGACTATATGAAATATGGTAGATGGATGACAAATGCAGAAAAATTATGGGGCGGCTTTGAAACTGCGAGCGGAGTGTTTTCAAGCGCATAGCGTCAGAAACTGGCATTACGCAGTAGTAACATTTGAGGGTCCTGCTATTGGTCTTTACATAGATGGGGTTCCCATTGCCACTAAATCACCGACAGCAAGTCCAAACAGTGATGGAAAGGAAAACTTACGAATGGGGGATGATTCGCAATGTCTTAACAACTATTTCGTCAGATAAGCAAGTTGATATCTTTGTTGTTCCAGAATCAACTGCACATTCAACCCTTGTATGCAAATTTATAGTTACTGACGATAAAGATGATTCGGGTACTGATGATGTTACTGTAGAAGCAGAGCAAATTCCTCAAGATGAATCAAATTCTGAATGCGAATTATTATGGTTCTCAATATTGTAATTAATTGAAAATCTTGATGGGGGATAAGACCCCAAAATGTAGATTTACGAATATCATGCAAGTCGGTACTAGAGTTGTAAAGGAGATAAAAAACTCTTAATACCCGCCATTTCTATAGATTTTTGGAATTTGTTTTCAAATCGGAGTAATGCAGAGATGTCAAATTCAAATATTGTATCATTCTCAATTATTATTCCGACCTACAATGAGTCTGATAATATATTAAGACTCATTAGGGAAATTGAAAAATATTTACCAACGTCTGATTTTACTGAAATTATTATAGTCGATGATAATTCTCCTGATGGAACAGGAAAGCTCGTAGAAGAATACATAAATCAACAGAAAAGTACTACTGAAAAAGAAGGTTCGCCCAAGACAAGAAATTACAGGATAAAAATAGTTCATCGAATCGGAAAAAATGGGTTGATACCTGCAATTATGGATGGAGTCAAGCAATCTTCTGGACAGAATGTGATAATTATGGATGCTGATTTTTCACATCCTCCCGAGGTAATTCCAAAAATGATGCAAGAATTAAAAATGAATCCAAATTCCATAATAATTGGATCGAGGTATATAGAGGGTGGAAAGGTAGTAGGATGGCCCAAGAAACGAAAGCTTCTGAGTACGGGCGCTTCTATTTTGGCACGTTTTGGGTTAAATGTAAGGCGTGTAAAGGATCCCATGTCTGGATTATTTGCGCTACCTCGTGAACTAATAGAAAATATTTCGATTGATACTAAAGGTTACAAGATTCTATTAGAGATTTTGGTAAAAAATAAAGAAATACCCACGAAGGAAATTCCCTATACGTTTATTGACAGGCAATCGGGAAAGAGCAAAATGGATCGGAATGTAATAATGAATTATGCTGAAGCAATCTGGCAATTATATAGACACGGCCCAAAATCAGGCCAGGTAACAATAAACGAGAAGGTAAACAAGAAATCAGTGCTTTTCCTATCTAAAGTAGGTCGCTACTATACAGTTGGCATTTCCGGCCTTTTTATTAATTATATTGTTTCTTTTCTATTAGCTAATGATGTGGCCAATTCTATTAGATTGTTATCAAACGTATGGTATCTGGAGGCCTCAATTCTTGGAGCTGCTATCTCGTCAACTTCGAACTTCTTTTTGAACAAGTATTGGACATTTGAGGACAAGCGGTTTGATGTGCGGTCTACTGCAAGACAGTATCTTTCGTTCATTGGCATGAGTGCAATTGGTTTGATTATCCAAATTGCTCTTCTATATTATATGGTAGAAAATCTTGTTCCATATCGTATCTCATTAATCGTGGCTATTGGTATCGCTACCACTATTAATTTCATACTAAATAAGAAATTTACATTCAAAGAAAAAGTTTGGGCTTGAGTCTTTATTTTAGTTAGAATTAGAAGA
>DASUMD010000126.1:0-9023 GCA_036277875.1 Nitrososphaeraceae archaeon | reverse complement strand
AATTGCAAAAGAACTAAAGAGCCGTAAAATCGATGAATCAAAATTCTTGGATAATATCACAGATGTTAGTGATTTAATGAAACAGTCATCCTCTAAAGTAGTAAAAAAGATCCTCGGTGGTGATTCTAGATTTATGGGGTTCGTGTTGCGGGGTTTTAGAGGAATATTGTCCTTTGAACCGTATCAAGGAATTAGATTGGGAAGAGAATTGAGCGAAGTTGCAAAATCCTATGGAATTGGTGGTGTATTTCACTCCGATGAATTACCAAACTACGGAATAAGTAGCAAAGATGTGGAATCATTATCTTCCATTTTAAATATTAATGAAAGTGACGCCTTTATATTGATTGGTGGGCCATCAGTATTGCTAAACACTGTAGTGCTTGAATTATCCAATAGAATCAAGAAAGCTTTCTCAGGCGTTGTTCCTGAGACACGATCTGTAAGACTAGATGGAGTAACGATATTTAGTAGACCAAGACCCGGCTCATCGAGAATGTATCCAGAAACAGATATCCCATACATTTCCATAGATGAAAACAAGCTAAAGGAATTATCCAAAAACATACCTCAGCCTTGGAATGTAGTCATAGATCAAATCCACAAGAAATACGGTATCAACAAGACATTAGCAGAAAATATTTTTGATTCTCAATACTTCTCTCTATTTGAGAATATAGTTTCACACACCTCAATCAACCCAACTTTCATAGTTTCTAAACTTACCGAAGATTTGATTAGTTTAGAAAGGGAGGGATATGACAGTTCAATTCTTAGTCATGATGAGCTATTTCATCTGTTTGTGGAGCTGGATAAATCTAGAATTTCCAAAGAATCTATTCCGATAATACTTGAAAAGCTGTTAAAAAAAGAAGGTGGTGCTGTTGATCAAATCATCAGTTCATTTGAATATGAAGGCGTTACAGAAGAGTATGTTGATAAGATGATAAACAAGATAATTGAAGAAAACGAGGCGGTAATTTCTCAGAAAGGTTTGGATTCAATTGGTCTTCTGATGGGCAGGTGTATGTCAATCTTAAGAGGTAAAATTGACGGAGAGAAAGTCAATAAGAAACTCGTAATAAAATTAACTGCACACATACAAGAATCTAAAGGAAGTAATACAAAATAAGTTTGTAATCACAGTATTTTTATCTGAGTATGGGTTTTAGCGACTGCGTCATAACTAAAACCTCCATTTAGATGAAATTTCCAATTATAAAGATAGCAGGAAATATACTAATTTCAAACTCTATCAGTAAGAAATTTATAATTTGATTCATTGTTTGAATTCAACGTAGCTTGAAACTGCACTAATCTAGTTTCAGGATGCCTGTTTGTATCTTGTTCTCAATCTTAATCTTTCAAAGAATTCTAAGAATATCCAAAGAATACATATGCCAATTCCTATTAGGAAGATAATAACTCCTAGAAAAATTGCCTGAATTTCAATTTTTGGATTTCTATTACTATCAAAAAGGATCGAACTCCCAAACATACTCTCTGTGTATATTTCTTCATTTTTGAGATTGGTCAAAACTGCTGTATAATTTCCGCTAATTGTCGGAATTATTGTGGTAAACAAGGGTTGCGATGAGTTGACATCAAGTAATAATGTCCCTTTTGGATTTAAGATCCTTACATTAAGTAGGTCTAAAGAATTTTGAGGCGTTACAGAAATAGATATGTTTTTTCCTTTTTGTACATCCTTCAGTGACAAAATAGAATTGCTATCATTTGCTATTTTTCCCTCAAATACTGTACTTGTGGAATGAAGAGGATCTGGTACTTGCATGGACGTAACAGAAATTATCGTTACCCCGATGAATAAACATATTAATCCTGCGGCTATGATAATTCGCCTGATTAGTCATCACCTATCATTGCTGGCATCTACCTTCCTTTAAGAGTTACAAATATGCACTTTAAAGATATAACTATATTCCCAAATAATAATTTTGAGGCTAACGCTCAACAATTTATGCGAGCTTGATGTCATAAATTCGATAATGGGACCGTAATTCATAATATATATATAAACTAGATTTCGATATACCTGTGATGAGTAGTTTAAGACAAACAAATTCTATCCTATTTGGTTTAACTCTTGTATTGATCATGATGATGACAAATGGGGTAAATGTTGGTTTTTCCCAGTCATCTGCTTTGGACGATCCATTGGTCGGCGTTGCTATGAAGGGTATGTACGTGGATCAAAAACAAAACAGGAATGATACCGCACAACCTCCTGCCAATTATTTCGATGAAAGTTTCAAGTTGATAAAAGACGCAGGATTAAATCATGCTAGAGTCTTATTCTATTGGGAAGCATATGAGAAGAATCCCCAGGCTTTCATGGATGAGTTGGAGCAAGTGGCAAATGCAGCAGATAAGAATGGTATTAAGGTCATTTATGACAATCATCAATGGCACACTTCTTCATGGCTAGAAGATAGAGGAACTGGTTTTCCATCAGCTCTCTTTAACAATAATTCACAGCAATATCCAATGAACAGTGGAGGTAAAGAGGGACAACCAGTCGCAAAGTTATGGTGGACTAATTTCTGGGATGGAACTATCAAGGATGGCCAAGGAAATGATGCATGGACCTTGCTAGCTGACTTTTATAAAAAGGTAGTTGCTGCAGTGGATGACCATGCCAGTACTTTAGGATATGAAATTCTGAGTGAACCTCATGTAGAAAGTTCTGATCAATGGGAAAAAATTGGAAGTTTTAATTCATTCATGACCGATGAATTACGTTCGGTGACAGACAAAACTATCGTTTATAGTATGAATGTCCCTGTGGATCTTGATGGTCCTATACAATTAACACCAGAAAATCTTGCTGAGATGGCTCCTACAAATAAAGAAAATGTAATGTTTAAAATAAGTGTCTATGGAATTCCAGACAGAGATCAATACCAAAAAGAAAGATTTGACCTTTTCTTGAAAACTCGTGAATTGACTGGTATCCCACTCTATATCGGCGAATGGAACAATGTCGTAAGAACTCAAGTTAATGGAGTATTTCAATTAGATCCTCAAAAGAGCGGTCTAGACCAGCAGACCACAGATGCTATGCTTCAATCATTTGAAAACGAAAATATAACCGCCTCAGCTTTCTGGAAATGGGATTACCAAGATGCAGATACTGCTAGCTTCAATTTAATATTAAATCAAAATGGAACGATAACGCCAACAGAATATTACACATATCTCAAGAACTCGGCAGCTAAAGTTTATGGTGACTCTGTATCTACCTCTACTTCTAATGATACCTCTGCTTCTGACTCTGGCTCTAACTCCACTGACGAGAATTAATCCTGGGACAAATCGCCATCAGAGTTATTAGGCTCAGAGCCCACAAGAGACACAAATACATCATCCAATGTAATAGGCGATACTTTAAAGAATAAATTTTTCTTTATTGCAATCGTTGATAACTCCTGAATGTTTGATTCAAATGTGAATAGTTTTAAGGTTTCTGTTCCGCCATCAATTACAGTCCCGTAAGATTTTAATACATCACCATCAACCCCAGATTTTGAAATTTCTATCTTGATATTTTCTTTGATATTCTTTCTAATGTCAGCAATAGTTCCTTGTGAGATAACGATACCCTTATCTATTATGACTATGTCATCAGACAATACCTCAGCTTCATCCATGTAATGTGTCGTCAGCAGTATTGTTGTTCCATTTTCTTTTTTTTCCTTGATTGCTTTCCAAATTTGACGTCTGGACACGGGGTCAAGTCCAATCGTTGGTTCATCTAGAAAAAGGAGTCTTGAATCTGCAGCCATAGCCATCGCTACCAATATCTTTTGTTTCATTCCTCCGGACAGGTACATAGCAAGTTTATTTCTTACATCATATAATTCAAATTCCTGAAGAATTCTTTTGGTTCTTGTGAATGATTCATATTTATTCACTCCTCTAATCCTTAGCCAGTAATAGACATGGTCCCACGGTGTAAGTGCACGCAGTGGTCTTCCTTCTTGAGGCACTATAGATATATAATTTCTTATTTTTTCAGTATCCTTAATAAGATCATTTTCAAATACTTTTATAGTTCCAGAAGTTGGTAATAACTGCGTTGCACAAATTCTTACGAACGTAGTTTTTCCTGCACCATTTCTTCCAAGAAGAGTGAATATTCTTCCAGGCTCAATATTCAATGAGATATTATTAATAGCAAAGGATAACGATCCTTTATATTTTTTAGTAACATCAACGGCCTCTATGGCTCTCATAAAGAAACATTTTTAATATTACCGATCATGACAACGTTATGTTAAAATCAAATCATGAAGAATGGGTAATATGAAAATTAAAAGTAGGAAAATACAAATAATCCAACCTATTCCACATTGATAGAAACTCCATGTTCCTTTGAGTCTTTTAATTTGAAGGTTACATCTAGAATCCCATTTTTATAAGTTGATTTCCCTGAAGATGGTTGAATTTGATCTGGAAGCTCTATTTTCTTATTATATCTTCTTTCTCCTGAAATTGACTCAATGGTTAAAGAATTTTCGTTGGCAGTTATTCTTAAATCACTTTTACTTACGCCAGGCACCTCTGCAATTATTTTCAATTTGTCAACATCTTTTATAATATCTACTACAGGTTCCCTCTGATCACTAACTGAAAACCTACCTGATAAGGAGCTTGGAAAAGTATTTAGATTTCCAAATTTTCTGACGACTGGCTTTCCATCCTCCCCAATTTTGAATGAATAGCCATAAACAATAGGACCCATTTCACGAACAACAGAACCGTCATCAAGCTTGCGTTCTCTTATGAGATTTTTTGGAACATTTTGATCCATATTTTTGACCGCTTCTTGCATTAACTTTTCCATTTCTTTCATCATCGAATCTACATCGGGAAACCATGAATTTGTTCTCCTTCTTCCAAACCACTCGTCAAACGGAGTCGACATATATATTATTTTGATTTATTTAGATATAAATATTACAGACTCTACAATCTAGATATTTTTTGTATCATCCAATTCTTTGATCAGCCATTTTTGTCGTTCATTAAGTTTTGTAGGTACCTCAAGTTTTATTTTTATAATTTGATCTCCCTTGGAACGTTGTCCATGCACGGGTATTCCTTTTCCTCTCAATCTAAAAATTGCATCGATTTGAGTTCCTGCAGGTATTTTCAACTTTTCATTCCCATACAATGTCGGTAATACTATCTCAGTACCCAATACTAACTCCGTATATTTGAGCTTCAGAGAATAAAGTATATCTCCGTTTTCAAGTCTTTCAAAAATTTTATGAGGCTTTAGGTGAATTCGAACAAATAGATCTCCTGGAATTTCATTTCCGTTCGAAATTCCTCTTCCGCTTAACTGAAGTGTCATACCATCATCAATGCCCGATGGTATTTCGATTTGTATTTTTTTTCTACCCGTAACTTTACCTGTTGCCTTGCAATTTTTACATGGTTTTTCAATAATCTCCCCGATTCCTCTGCAAGTTCTACACGTTTCCACAGTAACGAAAGTCGAAAATCTATTTTCGTTAAAGACTCTCTTTGTTTGTCCTAGTCCATTACACGATGTACATTTCGTGCGTTTCGTACCAGGATAACATCCACTACCATTGCACACAGAACACGTTTCTAATGATGGAACTTCAATGGTTTCATTCTTTCCGCTTATGACATCTTCTAATGTAAGAGACAAATCTATTACAGTATCCTCTCCCCTATTGTTCCTTCCGAAATTAAACCCAAACCCAAATGGGTCACTTCTATTTCTAGCTGAAGATCCTCCTCCAAATAATTGTTCAAAAATATCTCTAATTCCACCAAAACCAATATCCCTGAAGATTTCATCAAAGTTTGATTCTGATCCTCTGAAGACTTCCTCAGATCCTACATGCCCGTATCTATCATATTTTCTTCTTTTTTCATCATCAGATAAAACAGCATATGCTTCTGAAATTTCTTTGAATTTTTCTTCTGCACCTGCAGCTTTGTTTCTGTCGGGATGAAATTGAAGAGCTAATTTCCTATACTTGTTTTTGATCTCTTCTTTAGTAGCATTTCTATCTACATTCAAAACTTCATAATAGTCGCGCTTTGTAGTCATGGAAAGAAACCATTGGTTAAATATGACAAAATGAATTCAGGTTTGTCTTTCAATCTCATGTTATGCCTGAGTGTTAGACTGCTTTGCACTATCGGCTGGTTGACTTGCACTATCGGCTGGTTGACTTGCACTATCGGCTGGTTGACTTGCACTATCGGCTGGTTGACTTGCACTTTCCGAATTTTGAGATGAGGTGGCTTGTTGAGACGCCGCTGCTCCAGCCGCTCTATACGCTTCGGTACTTATTTCACCTACGATATTTTTTAGACCCTCAATCTTTTTCTTTATCTCTTCAATATTATTTGATGTAACAGCTTCTTTCAATTCCTTGACAGAATTATTTACTTTTTCTACTTGCTCAGGTTTTATTTTGTCCTTTAAATCCTGCTGGGTCAGTTTCTCTGCAGTATAAATCAGATTATCTGCTTCATTTTTTACTTCTGCTTCATCCCTCTTCTTTTTATCCTGCTCTGCAAATTGTTCTGATTCCTTCTTTAGTCTTTCAATATCATCTTTAGATAATTTGGTATTTGCGGAAATTGTTATTTTGGATTCCTTAGAAGTAGCTAGGTCTTTTGCAGTAACATTCAGGATGCCGTTTGCGTCAATATCAAAAGTAACTTCCACTTGTGGTATTCCTCTGGGCGCCGGCGGTATTCCTGATAAGTTAAACATGCCTAGGGAAACACAATCAGCTGCCATCGATCTTTCACCTTGAACTACATGTACAGTTACTGCATTTTGGTAGTCTGCAGCAGTGGTAAAGACTTTGCTTTTCTTTGTCGGGATAGTCGTATTTCTTTCAATAAGAGGTTCTTTTAATCCTCCAAGCACTTCAACACCTAAGGTTAGCGGAGTCACGTCAACTAAAAGAATGTCTGTTGTCACGTCTCCCGCAATGATTGCACCTTGAATGGCTGCTCCCATAGCTACTGCTTCCATTGGATCAATGCCTCTTTCGGGCTCTTTGCCCATTACATTTGTTATGAATTGTCGTACAATCGGCATACGCGTGGGCCCACCGATCAAAATTATCTTCTCGATGTCAGCGGGTTTGAGCTTGGCATCCTCAATTGCTTGCAACATGGGTGCTTTACATCTTTCAATTATTGGTCTCAGCAATTCTTCCAATTTTGATCTGGGAAGAGTCAAGACTAAATTTTTAGGACCAGACGATGGATCATAAGACAAAAATGGTAAGTTTACTTCAGTACTCATTACATTAGACAATTCAATTTTTGCCTTTTCGGCTGCTTCTTTAATTCTCATCATTGCAGCCTTGTCATTACGAATATCAATCGAACTTTGATTCTTAAATTCTTGAACTATATATTCTACAACAGAATTATCCATATCAGTTCCACCCAGTTGAGTGTCTCCAGATGTACTCTTTACCTGAAATACTCCACCTCCCATTTCCATTATGGTAACGTCCAGGGTTCCTCCACCCAGATCAAAGACCATTATCTTCAAGTCTTTGTTTACTTTATCCAGTCCATAGGCGAGAGAAGCAGCAGTAGGTTCATTAATAATTCTTACAACTTCTAGCCCAGCAATTTCTCCAGCGTCTTTGGTTGCTTGTCGTTGATTATCATTAAAATATGCTGGAACCGTTATTACTGCCTTATCTACAGTTTCACCTATATAGGCTTCAGAATCTCTTTTTATTTTTTGCAAAATAAAAGATGATATCTGCTGAGGTGTATACTCCTTATCATACACTTTAAACTTAAAATCAATCCCCATCTTGCGTTTTGCAGCTAAGACGGTACCCTCAGGATTTGTTACCATCTGCCTTCTTGCAGGTTCGCCAACCAGCAGTTGGCCATCCTTTGTGAAGGCTACATAAGATGGAAAAGCTTTTCCACCAACGGAAGTTCCCTCGGCAGCCTGGATTATCGTAGGCTTTCCCCCAATCATAACGGAGGCTGCAGAATTACTTGTTCCAAGATCTATCCCAATAATTTTACCCATAATCTTCTATTCACTACTCCTTATCTCTTTCATTGATATCTTTATTTGTAACTATTCTTTTAGATAAAATGACTGAAGAAGGTCTTAAAACTTTATTGTTTAGCAAATACCCCTTCCTTACTACTTCCACTATTGTGTTATCTGGAGCCAGTTCATTAGTTACAAATCCGATAGCGTCATGAACGTTTGGATCAAAGGGTGTATCCATAGTTTCTATTTCTACCAATCCTTCATCCTTCATAAAACTCTCAAAATTGGTCATGATTCCCCGTATTCCACCAACCACAGTTGAATCGTACTGACCATTTTTTAAAGTTTCAAGTGCTAACATACAGTCATCATAAATCTTCAGGATTTTCATGAAGAGTTGACCCCTATTTTCTTCAATTTCTGATTCTAACTGTTTTTGCATTTGTTTCCTATAATTGTCAAAATCTGCCATGAGATATCTAAGTTTTGACAGGTTTTTTTCGGAAAGGTCTTTTTCCTTTTCAAGTTCACCATTTAGGAATTCTATTTCTCTCTTCAATACCTCATTCTCTGTAACCTCAGGATTATCTCCATCACCACCGGTATTGCTCTCGGGCTCCTTATTCATAACCTCATTCTCTGTAACCTCAGGATTATCTCCATCCTCACTATCTTTCGTTTTTTCGGGCAACTTCGGAAATGTTTTGACCCATCTCAGATAATTAGGTATCGGCGAAAATTAACAAATCAAAAAACATAATAAACCAAATCATGGTCTCTTGATAACATAACATAAATTGGAAGATGAAGAATTAAAGATTATTAACGAAAAAAGAATGAAAAAGTTACAACAGATAATGAATGAAAAGGAACTCTTGAAGAATATTAAGGATCCATTAAATCTTGATGACTCTAGTTTTTTTCAGACCATTAACAAATTCACGCTCTTGCTAGTTGATTTTTGGGC
>DASUMD010000125.1:0-5256 GCA_036277875.1 Nitrososphaeraceae archaeon | reverse complement strand
TATGCATCGCAGTTCCATCCAGCATGACCATGTAGATCCGTGAATCAAACTTTGCAGTATTTGTCTGATTGAAACTGTCCATGGTTTTATTTATGATATTTGTGAGCCAATGCCCAGAAAGAATCCATGAAGGTTCGCCTTGTTCGTTATTTTGAATGCTTGAAATAGTACCAAATGCCATATCTTTGTGATTCTTTCCTTTGGTCGGATATGCCTCACTAGAAGTTAGACAGAATGTGGCGGCTGCTATTGCTCCTGTTAGAACTATAAGTGCTGTAAATAGAAATACAGATTCCCGAAAGTAGTGTTTATTCCACATATGGAATAGATGAACCCGGAAAATATTAAAAGCTACCGGAACAAAATCATTCCAAATATACATAAATTGATAAAACTTGTGCCGTTAATCGAAATGTGTCGATGGCATGCTTATTTAGTTTCTCCACAAAACATCTACACTATCAACTCTCCATGACTGGTTAATAATGGAATTAGATATGTCTATAAAATTTTTCGATTTTAGATAAGACAATATTCCGGTCCATGCAATTTGTGCTCCATTATCTCCTGCAAATGTAATTGGACATGAATTGAACATTACTCTGTGTCTTTGGCATGCCAGATTGAGCATACTGGATAGTTCTTTGTTAGCAGATACACCGCCAACTAGTAGTAGTTCCTTTTTTTCAGTAGCAGATAGAGCTCTCTCAACTGCTTCTGTTATCATTGCAAATGCAGTCTGTTGAATTGAATAACACATGTCTTCATTTGTATATTTGCGTGTTGAATTCAACCTCTTAGCAGCAGATAGTAACCCAGAAAATGTAACATCATTTCCCTTTATTGAATATGGTAACGAGATATAATTTTTGGATGATTTATGAGCCATTCTTTCTATTTCTGATCCACATGGTGAAGCTAATCCTATGTGTCTGCCAAATTGATCCAGAAGTTGTCCTAATGTAATATCTAATGTTTCTCCTATAACCCGCCATCTTCTGTTATTAAATACTAATGTCATAGTATGTCCTCCAGAGACTAAAAGGACTAAAGAATCCTTACTATCAGTTAGACTCATTCCAAGTTCAATATGTCCTAACGCGTGATTTATGGGGATCAATTTTACATTATAAAACGAAGATATTGAACGAGCAATGACGGCACCAATCCTTAAACAAGGACCAAGACCAGGACCAGCAGAATAAGCTACCAGGTCTAGATCTTTATATTTAATCTTGGATAATTCCAAAGATTTTTTCAAAACATCTATTGCTACTGATGCGTGATGACGAGCTGCCTCCCTGGGATGGATTCCTGATCCCTCAGGAGCTTTGAAAGTATCCCTAACGTCAGAAAGAATATTTGGGTATTTTTTAGAATCAGAGTACCTTATTACTGAACAAGCAAAAGTGTGAGCTGTACTCTCTATTCCAAGACATAACATTAGTATCACTTCCTGCTTGTTGCAGAGACAATTTTAATTACGTCATTATTTTTTAATTTATGATCAGCTCCCAACCTTCTTTTGCTTCTAACGTCAATGGCAAAAAGGAAACCTTTTCCCAACTCCTCATGTACAGCATGGGCCAAATCCTTTGCAGTTGTTTCTTCATTTAGTAAATAAGCCTCTGGAAGAATATTGCCTTTTTTATCGCTTAACTTTGATTCATCTTCAACTGGATAGACTACAATTTTCTTCAGCAACTCAAAACAGGCTATATTTATTATTTCCTGAACACCTGTTGAACCATACTTTTTAATAAAATTTGAAACAATTTCAAGCGCTTGTCTCTGTTTATCGCTTAATTGTGCATTCTCTTTAATTTCAAATGAATTGTCTCCTGGAAGATAGTGAACGAATCCGTTCTTTACAGCTTTTCTTAATAATATCTCTAATTCAGAAGTACAGGCTATTACATGAGTGTACTTTTCTATAATATTTTCTAGATTATTTTTGGATGTTGAAACATCCGCCTTATTTGCTGCAATTACTACAGGTTTTACGATTCTCCTTACATTTTGACAAAAGTCAAATATTTCCTGTTCGTTCCAAGATTTAATTTTCTTATTATTTAGATTCAATTTGTTCAAGACTTTATCTATAACGGGCTCTGTCACTCCAAGTCCAGACAATCTCTTCTTCAATACTTGAGTTGTATTTAGACCTGAAGAATCAAGCTCTTTCATATTGTTTCCTTCTCTCTTAATAATTGAAACAAGCCATAAATCAAATTCCTTTTCAACAAATCTTATGTCTTCAAGTGGATCGCCAGCACCAGGTGTCAATGGCCTTCCTTCGGAATCAGTGGAACCCGAGATGTCTACGACATGTATGAGAGCATCGGCTTGCCTTGCATCATCTAAGAACTTATTACCAAGACCTCTTCCTTCATGAGCGCCAGGAACTAGACCCGCGACATCGATAATTTGGATTGGTACAAATCTTATGCCATCTATGCAAATAGAATGAACTGGATTATCCTTAACCCCAAACTCTGTGCACACGCATTTTATTCTCACATAGCAAATTCCAAGATTAGGTTTCACAGTTGTAAACGGATAATTAGCAATATTCACAATATTATCTGTTGAAGCAGAAAAAAAAGTAGATTTGCCTACATTTGCCTTACCTATTAATCCGATGAGCACTCATAATGATTATTAAGATTCATAAATTAATGTTTTGAGATTTGGACTCTGATTGATAAACAGTATCCTTAATCACAAAATTTAATTTCTTTCACTACCATAATATTTATCCTTGGCCGGTATTTTTGCAATTACAAATTATACGACGGATAAAGAAACCCTAATGTCATATTTCATTAATTCGTTACAGATGCTACAACATAGAGGGAAGGCATATTGGAAGATAATTATTGATAATTCAGTATCTAGTGGTATTGGTCCATTCCCTTCTGACGGATCAATTCTAAAGATCGCAGATAATAATAGTAACCTTCAATATTTGGTAGGATTAGGTTATTTATCCAAAAGAACTCCTAGATTTAAGAGTATGAATAAAATTAATGTAATTCTTGATGGTTTCTTCGTAGACATTGAAAAATTGCATCTACATCCGCTTGTAGGGGACGCAGCAAGTGCTGATTCACTGTACAAGATTTATAGCATCTTCAAAAAATTACTGGTAGATAAAGAAAATCCAGAAAAAGCCTGTGAGTTTTTGGACAGACATTTAAGAGGAAATCTTACTATGATGTATGATGGAAAAATCTATTCATATCGAGATTCTACTGGTTTCAAGCCACTTGTAAACGGCACTGATAGAAACAACTCAATTTCTATTATAGCTTCAGAAAATTCACTGCGTATTCCTTTTCCCAACATGAATTTTCAAGACGTAAAACCAGGACAGTTAATCAAAATGGATACTGAAAGCGGTCAACAAAAGTTATTATCGCTTCCTACAACAAGGACAATGATAGATCCATTCGAATTTATAAGAGAATCTCATGTTACTGCAACCATCGACGGAAAAGGAATCTATGAGGTTAGAAAAAAAATTGGGAAAGTGCAGGCCGATTTTCTTTCAGAACATTCTGACATTGATATTGAAGCGGCCTATGCAGAACCTGATTATCCCAGACCCATGACACTTGGTTTTAGTGCAGAATACCGGAATCACATACCAAAATTTGACTTGGGTGAGGCTATAATTAATGATAGATATGATGATTCTGATCGTATGATAGATTTCTCTGAAAATATAAGTAAGAATAAAATGATAACTTCCGGAAAATCTTTAAAATACATTCTTAGACATAAAATTAGCCATAAAAAGATTGGTCTAATTCAGGGAACAATTCAAACCGGCATTACAGCAAAAGAAACCATTTATTATCTGAGAAAAGTAGGTGTTAAATCGGTCTCTGTTATTGTTAGCTATGTTCCTACAGTAGACGGACGCCAAGTTGGCCTTTATACCCACAATAGAGAATTGATTGCTCATAAATATATTGGACAAGTACCCTCTCTTGAGGAACTAAATACTAGGATTTCTAGAGAGTTAGGTGCTGATAGAGTATTTTATAATTCTCCTTCTATTCTCTCCAAAGGTATCGGGATTTCGGAATATAATTTATGGTTTCCTGAATGGGTACGATTTTTAGAGTATGACAAGAAATGAGATTTAAGCGCGATACTGATCTAAAGCATTGGAAAGATGATCCAGTTAAGAAAATAACAATATTGAAAAAGTATACAGTTGATGGGAGAGATGTAATTAGCTTTGAAATAAGACAATATACCCATCATTGTTCCTACCAAAAATATCATACAATTTCTACTATTTATTTAGAAACCAATGATAGTAAGATTGAAACAAAGTACAACCAAGGGATTCAAATGAGTGATAATAATATTGAGAGCATAGCTCACTGTATTACTAATTTGAACGGGGTCTATTCAACAATAAATCGATTATTATTAGAATTGGACAGCTCCTAATGTCATGGCTCGATTGAACTAGCATTCCCAAAGACTCGCTTCTATAAGAATCACGGGTTAATGCTCGGCTCATAATGAAGATTATCTAAAAAAGATGACTCAAATCAAACTAAAATCAAGTTAGATATTTATTTTGTAACTTCCCCATAGTGCAAGTATTATCTTTATTATTTAAGTAAAAAACTGAAATATTTAGAAACATATCATAGAAAATCAATAATTTGAATAATTATTTTGGAATTACTTTGAATTTGTTTGGATCCTTAAGCATACAAATTGAAGTAAGGTGTAAAAAAAATTTGACCAGAATAACTATTTGACTTTTTACCTCTCAAGCTAGCAATAAAAGAGGATGTGCTACTTTGCAAAATCAACCCATATACCTTAAGGCCATTACTCTCAAAGACATTAGTGATGTTGATTCCATTAAAAATGATGCAAAAAAGCACATGATTTTGATAGTGCGAATAACACCTATGGCCCAGAAGGATATTGAAACATTACGAAAGGCCATAGACGATTTATATAATTTTGTCAAATCGGCAGGAGGAGATATTGCGAGATTGGGTGAGGAACGAGTAGTGATTACACCGCCAGCTGTGAAGATATGGAAAGGAGTACATGACCTAAAGTAAGTTCTCTAGTATTTCACAATACCTTGATTGATTCTTGAACCAGTGGATGAAAACTCTGGATCTTAAATATCTTGTTGATGGAATTTGACAAGTTTTGACATTTTTTCCCTTCTCCATGATTAGTTATTACCTTCTTTAATTTTGGTTTCAACCG
>DASUMD010000124.1:0-2214 GCA_036277875.1 Nitrososphaeraceae archaeon | reverse complement strand
TCCACCATCTCTAGTTTAGCTTCAGCTTCTCTTAATTCACTCCTGGCTTTCCTTCTTTCTTCATAAAGGCTTTCCCTCTGATTAAGCAATTTATCCAAACTGCCCTTTAACCTGCCTATCTTGTCTCCTAATTCTGATTTTTGTTGAAAAATAGAATTAATTTTGGTCTTCAACTTGTCATATTGGATAGAAATTGATCTATAATCATCCTCTTTCTTGTGGATCATCTTAAGCGAATGTAACCTTGTGGCCATTTCTTTTGATCGAGCGACCAATCTTCGTTCTTCGTCTTTAGTTAGTTTTTTCGTTTGAATATCTCTTTCAATTTGATCCAGGTTTTTTGCTAAATTTATCATATCGAACCTCTCTTTTCGCAACTTGTGCCCCACTGTGTCATTGGCCTTTTCATCTAGATTTTTCATCTTATTTCGAATTTCCATCAAATTGTTTTTGAGTTCAATAAACTTTGTATATTCTGATTCCTTCATCTCATTTACTTTTTTTAGTTGCGTTCTGAGTTCTTCTAGGTCCATTCTTTGCTTATCAATTTCTATCTTCGTAGATTCAATTGATTGATTAAGCGATTCTACCTTTTCTTCGCCAGTTTTTTGCTCTGCAAGAAGTGTTTTCTTAAATTTTGTCAGGGTACTTAAATTCGAATCAACATACTTGTTTGATCCGTCAATATTATTCCTATCCCTGTCGATATTTGTAACCATGGACGACTTGTTATTTCCGTCTGTGCTATGCTCTTTTAACACTTCTATCGTGTTTTTAAAATATTCAAAATATAACCTTTATCATTAAAGTACGCTTCGATTCAGATATATCTTTATATCTGATAAGTGGGCACTAATGTTAGTATATTATGGATGAGTTTGAAAAAGATTTTCCAGATTTTGATTGGAAAAATACACCTGCTTACAAACATCCAGGGGGAAAAGACTGTCCCTGTCCAAAACATGAGTATATTAGAGAACAAATTAGTGTAGCAAAAAATATTTCTGCAAACAAGGAATCTAATAGTAAACATAGGGCACAAATTACCTTAAAGTTCTGCCCAGATCATTATAACGTTTATTTTGATGAAGTCATTCCTTCAATGCCTCTAAAGTATAGATTGATGACAAAATTTGCATTAAAGATAAGGGCTATTTTGATACAAAAGTTGACTTACATGCAGTCTGATCAATGCTTCTACTGTAAATTCGGCTCAGGGGGATTTGACAGAAAAACCGAACTTCCTCCTATATGATACTAATTTCTCTGAATCTTGTAGAACGTTGACTATCCAATTTGAACTGAGGCTTAGTCCAAAGCCCAGGATGTTTCTTAAAGGTATTGAGAGGTAAGGAATTGGGGTTTTTACTTCAGAGTAATATCCTTCACAGAAAGCATCTTGTACTACCTTGTACTTTCTAATATCCAGTCCCAACAAGCTGCCCAGAAATGAACCTATGTCCATACTTCTTGCAAAAATTGAATTTTTTTTCTGTATAAAAGCCAGGTCAGTTCGCAAAACCTTTCTCATTGAACTTACAAGAAAATTTTGAGATTTATTATCTATGAAGGAGTAGCCTGACTTGTGGAGCCTTCCTGTGATAATTCCTGCACTAAATGCTAATGAAAAATCGCTTCCATTCGATAGAGCTTCGTGAAGATTTCCCCCTGGAATAAATTCTTCTATTAACAAATTATCAGAAATCAATATTAGCGATGGTGTAGGAATTCCAATTGAACGTAATTTTTCCCTCATTTCAGTTCCTTCGTTTGATGTCATCTTGTTACCAAGCTCGGGGGGCCCTGAGGGATGCGCAAGAAGAATTGAGAGAATAGAATACGAAATAACAATAAGGTAATCATGCAAATTTTTGCTTATCTTATTCCGTTTGACAACAACCTTTTTACCATCAATCTTCTTAATGGATATTTCTCGTTGCCAATTTATGAAATACAATATTGTACAATTATTTATCCAATGAATAAATACATTATCGGTTCTTCGTAAATAGCAGCTTCCCTGAGAATTGAAAAAAACTTGTTGACCGTAGGTGAATTATAATATATAGATTAATGGTGGACCGAGTGGGATTCGAACCCACGACCTCAGCAATGCCAATGCCGTATCCTACCGGACTAGACGATCGGCCCATGATTTCGACTTAGATTTACACATTAATATCTTTAGGTTAATTATGTTTTTATGATTCCAAC
>DASUMD010000123.1:0-3665 GCA_036277875.1 Nitrososphaeraceae archaeon | reverse complement strand
GCAAAGAATCACATTGGATCTAAATTTCAAGACGTGATAAAACATGTAAACAAGGATAGCTCCATAATTAACACAGTCCCTGCAGGTTTTGGCGCAAATAACGAAAATATAACATTGATTGAACACAGAACAGGTCTTAGTGTTGGAAAGAGCATTTTCTATCACTATATGCCAATCAGTTCCATTTCTTCAACAGTATTTAATTCAATTATTGGAACACGATCAGAATTGAATCCTAATCTTGAAAGCATGTTAAGCGAACTTTATCCCGACAGCACATTGAAAGTAGTAGATATTGAATCCGCAGAATATTTCTATTGTATAAGAATCTTAAGACATTATGGTTTAATGTCACCAATTTTTGAAATTTGTAAATTTGCTGATTCCTCATTTCAATCGCAGATGATGGGAAGTCACTCCTTCGATGATCTATATCTTGACGATCTCGTGAGCGGCTTATTTGATTTGAACACTATTCTGTCATCTCTCACTGGGATTTCTCCTCTAACACTTCTACTGAAAGGAAATATTGCCACGGTTGAAAATTACATAAAATACTTGACCGAACAAATCAAAATTATTCTTAAGAAGTATGAATTGAAAGCTAGTAAAACAAAAGCGATAATTTCATGGACCTTCGATCCTAATGAAATGAGAGGAGATAGATTGGAAATAATATCCAGATTGGAATCAAGACTAAAAGACTATGTAGGAGATGTAGAGAGACACGATTCCATGTTTGACTTTTATTCAAGTGAAAAAAAGCTCATAGTGGTTTCTTGCTCCAAGATTGATTTTGAAAGAATAAATAAAAATAATCCTAATTCAGATATCATAATTGTCAAGGCAACTCCTTTATTTGGACAATCTAGTATACATAGCTAATCACCTAAAATATAATAACAAGAAGAGATGATCTAGTGTTGGTTTGCTAGATGCAAAATGCCCAAAGTGCAATAACAAAGCACAAGTAAGTGATGACATGCGTTCTATACAGTGCAAAAATTGTGGTTATTCTGATAATTATGAAAATTATATGGAGATAATGAAGTCAAAGGCAGAGAATATGGCCGATAATTACCAGTTTAGAGGTAACGTTTGAAGTTAAGGTTGCTAGCTTTAATTCACTTTTCTTTAGGTCTAGTGCATAATTGAAAAAATTGTAGATTATTCGATTTGATTGAATTTTTTGATTTTTGATTTTACCAAAACAAACCTTTATCAGAACAAGTCAACTCCGATCCGCAATTTTCACACCTAAGATGACAGCTTTGAATACTAAACATTGTGAATCCGCATCTAAAGCACCTTCTTTCTTTTTCATCTTCCTTTTTTTTCTCGCTTTGCACTTGATATATTTTTCGTAATAACATTTATTAAAGTATTTAAGATGATTCCGGTCGTAAAGATTAATTAACGCTGTATTACAGGTTGATTTCATATTGACTCAGTTTAAGATAATAATTTCCGATAAGAAGGGCAAAAGTGTTAGCAAAGAGCTAAAAGACAAAGAGGCTCAGCCCTTAGTTGGTCTGAGAGTAGGAGAAATTGTAGATTCTTCAGTGGTCGGTATACCTTCTGGTAAGATCGAACTAAGAGGGGGTAGTGATAAATCTGGAACACCGATTCGCAGTGATGTTCATGGTGGTGTAAAAAAATATGTGTTATTATCGAAGGGGGCAGGAATGAGAGACGATCGTGAAGGGATCAGAAAAAGAAAATTGGTAAGAGGAAATATGATTACAGAAGAGATATACCAGATAAATTGTTTACTCTTGGAAGGAAACTTACCGCTTACCGCCGAGACGACGGACTCTAAAAAGACCGAAGAATAGGCATCTGTTAAATAAAAATCAATATCATTCCAAATACTACCATCATAATTAAATTAATATCTCTGTAAAATTTCACTATACATATTGCATTGGAAGGAAACTCTGCCTGAATGGTACGTTAAACAATATGGTTATCAACCATGTGTCAACATAGGAACATCTGGTCATGTGGACCACGGAAAAACTACCCTAGTCGAATCAATAACCGGCGTTTGGACAAGCGGACATAGTGAAGAATTAAGAAGGGGAATTACCATAAAGGTTGGATATGCCGATGCTGCTTTTTACAAGTGTAAGAACTGTCCTCCACCAATATGCTATTCGACTCAACCTGAGTGTAAGAACTGTGGACAAAAATCTGAATTTGAACGAGTAGTTAGCTTTGTAGATTCCCCGGGTCATGAGAGTTTAATGGCAAATATGCTCTCAGGAGCGGCTTTGATGGATGGAGCAATTTTAGTGACAGCAGCAAATGAAAAGGTACCTCAACCGCAAACTAGAGAGCATTTGTTGGCTCTACAAACACTTGGCATTAAACAGATTGTGTTGGTTCAAAACAAAGTTGATTTGGTATCTTATGAAGAAACAATAGAGAATTATAAAGAAATAAAGAATTTTGTTAAAGGGAGTGTGGCCGATACCGCCCCTATAATTCCAGTTTCTGCACAACACAAATTAAATATTGATGCTTTAATAGAAGCTATCCAGATTAATATCAAAACACCTGAAAGATCAAAAAATTCTGAGCCCTTAATGCATGTGCTAAGATCATTTGATATTAACAAACCAGGTTTGCCTATAGGCGAGGTGAAAGGTGGAGTAATTGGCGGTTCGCTAATCCAGGGAGATTTTGAGACTGGTGATGAAATCGAAATACGACCGGGACTATTTGATGAAAAGAAAGGAAAATACGAACCAATAAAGTCAAAGATCTCATCACTAGGTACTGGTGCAGGAATTGTACAAGTTGTAAAGCCTGGGGGCTTGGTAGCACTTGGAACAACTTTGGATCCATACATAGTTAAGAGTGATTCATTAATAGGCTCATTGGTAGGACTTCCAGACTCACTTCCTCCGGACATTTATGATGTTACTATAGAGATAAACTTGTTTGAAACTGCGGTAGGAACGCAGGAGCTCGTTAAAGTTGATCCAATTAAAATAAAAGAATCATTGCGTCTGAACATTGGAACTGCAGCAACCCTCGGTACTGTTACTCATGTAAAAGATCGTTCTGTGGAAATTAAACTGAAGAAACCAGTTTGTATGGTCAGTAATAACAGAGTCGCAATAAGTAGAAGAATTGCCGACAGGTGGCGCTTGATAGGCTCGGGAGTTGCATCATAGGCATTTCGGTGTAAAAAACAATCTATCACTAGTACATTAGCTCATAGAATTTTCATTCCTGGTCAGCCATTAAGCCTATATTTTATTCCATTTAATGTCATAGATACAGCACCCTTTCCTTTGGTGATGTATCCTATTTGATGATACTGTACTTTGTTCTTTTCTAATATTTGCCTCAAATTGTCCACCCGTGACTTTGAAACAATAATACAAAATCCAATTCCCATATTAAAAGTAGAATACATTTCCTCATTAGAAATTTTACCAGCCTGCTGAATGAGACTAAAAATATCGCCCTGTTTTGGAAGATCGTCTAGATTAAAATTGACTTTGTTATTTAGCCTCGATAGCTTGCTAAATGATCCTCCTGTTATATGAGCAAGTCCATGAATCGAATTTCTTTCGTTTTTAAGAATCTCAAGTATGGGTTTCACGTATATTCTTGTTGGTTTCAATAGCTCTTCGCCTAAAGAGCATTCAAGA